>JAVBKH010000200.1:0-15328 GCA_031554155.1 Oscillospiraceae bacterium | reverse complement strand
GAAGCAGCTTTATCTTGGTTTGCAACTTCTGTAATCAATGTGATAACAGGGATATTCGCGGCTACTGCGGCGTCAACGCCAGGGGCGCAGCCGTCAAAGGAGATTGGGTTTAAGATGATAACGTCCATGCCTTGTTGCACGAAGTTTTCGCATTGTGCAACTTGCTTTGCGGGGTCATTTTCGCCGTCAAGAATGCTAATTTCAATCTTTGTGCCTTGGTCATTGTAACGCTTTACATTTTCTTCAAGAGCTGCTTTTGTAGAAATGCAAAATGGAGTCATACCTTGAAGTGATACGCCGATTTTAATTGGCTTGTCTGCTGCGGGGGCTTCTTTTGCGGGAGCTGCGCTTTCGGCTGGTGCTTTGCTCGCGGCTGGTGCTGCGGGGGCTGGTGCTGCGCTACCACAACCTGCAAATGCAAGCAACATAATAGCGACAGCGGCGATTAAAGAAATTGCTTTTAAAGACCTTTTCATCCAAATTAACCTCGTTTCATTTTTTAGATATAATACCTCTGCTAATTACAGAGTTTTTGCGACTAGTTAGATTTCTTGCGGCTTTTAACGTCATAGAGTACTGCAAGAATAATGATTGCGCCTTTTGCTATAGACTGATAATATGAGGAAAGTCCAAGCATATCCATGCCGTTGCCCATTACAGCTATAAACAAAACCCCCAACAAGCTTCCATATACATTGCCTATGCCACCTGTAAGACTTATTCCTCCTATAACGCAGCTTGCTATTGCATCAAGCTCGTAGCCGTTACCCGCTTGCGGCGAACCAACAGCCGTTCTTGAGGCGAGCAGCATACCTGCGAGACCTGCGCACATGCCAGAAATTACGTAAACCATAATTTTTGTTCGGTCTACATGTATGCCAGAAGTGTGGGCGGCGGTTTCATTTCCGCCGATTGCGTAAACGTGCCGCCCAAAGCACGTTCGTTTTAAAAAGAATGCTGCAATAATAACTACAACAACTAAGATTATCGCAAGATATGGGATTTTAAATATGTCGCCCTTGCCGATTCTTTTAAAACCGTCGGTTAAGTAAGGGAGCTGACCGCCACCAGAAATTATTAGTGCCATGCCCCTTGCAACTGTCATCATGCCCATTGTCACTATAAACGGTGCAACCCCACCTTTTGCCACAATAAACCCATTAATTGAACCGCAGAAAGCACCGACCAGTATTGCCGCTAAGACTGGTAAAATCAACGGCAGTGTTGATGCTTCTGCTAAAGCTGCGGTCACGCCTTCACCGTGGGTAAAGCCAGTCTTGGCCATAGCAGGCCCACCAGGAGCCGCAAGGTACGCACATACAACACCAGAAACTGCCAGCACCGAACCTACTGACAAATCTATTCCGCCAGTGATAAGCACGAACGACATGCCAACGGTTATTACGCCTATAACGGCAGTTTGCCTAAGAATATTGAGCATATTGGATACTGTGAGAAAATTTTCTGGTTTAGCAATTGACATCACGATTACTAAAACCAAAAAAGCTATTACAATCGCATATTTTGACAAAGCTCCGCTTATGTTAATTGAGTATGGTCTCACTTTTGTATCAATCATATAGCCAAACTCTCCTTTTCTCCTGTTGCAAGGTGCATTATTTTTTCTTGACTAAGCTCGTCTCGTTGTAAGATTCCAGTAATTGCGCCCTCGTGCATGACAACTACTCTGTCGCTCATGCCCAATATTTCTGGCAATTCACTAGAAACCATGATAATTCCCTTGCCTTTTGATGCAAGCTCTGTGATAATTGCATATATTTCGGCTTTTGAGCCAACGTCGATTCCTCGTGTAGGCTCATCAAGAATAAATATATCTGGTTCTGTGAGAAGCCATTTGGAGATAACTACCTTTTGTTGGTTGCCGCCCGATAAGAAGTTGACTATTTGCTCTCTGCCTGGAACTTTAATCCTCAAAGCCTTTATGCTGTCGTCCACTGCTGAAATCTCGCTTGTAAAATTCAATACACCAAGCTTTGAAAACAGTTTAAGAGTGCAAATTGATATATTATTCCTAACCGAGGACTTAAGGTTTAAGCCTGTTCCTTTTCTATCCTCGCTGACTAGTGCTATTCCTTGTGACATCGCTTCAGACGGTGATTTTATCTCGATTCGATTTCCTTTTATGTATACATTTCCTGTCTTTTTGCGGCGTATTCCAAAAATTGTCTCCACAACTTCTGTGCGGCCTGCCCCCATAAGCCCTGCTACTCCGAGAATCTCCCCGCTTTTAAGCTCGAAGGATACATTCTTAAAGCGTCCAGCTTCGTCGCAAAGATTTTCCACCGATAGAATAGCGTCACCAATTTTAGCCTCTTTTTTCGGAAACTGTTGGGTCAAATCACGCCCGACCATCAGTTTGATAATTTCCTGCATTGAAGTATCTTTAAGCTTTTTGGTGTCGACGTATTTCCCGTCTCTAAAAACAGTGATGCGGTCTGCGCACCGCCATATTTCGTCCATTTTATGCGAAATATAGACAATGCCTACGCCTTGCTGTTTAAGCATAGTTATGATTTCGAACAGCTTGTCGACCTCATGGTCCGAAATTGCCGATGTCGGCTCATCCATTATCAAAATACGCGCTTTGCACTGGTATGCCTTGATAATTTCAATCATCTGGGTTTGCGCTACGCTTAAACTTGCCATGTACATTGTTGGCAAAAGGTCATTCATTCCAAAAGTGGCGAGCAGTTCCGCTGTTTGCAGGTTCATTTTTGATTTGTCTACAAGCCCTAATATGGTGAATTTGAGTTCTTTTCCTAAAAAAACATTTTCCGCAATGGTCATGTGCGGTACAGGATTTAACTCTTGATAAATCATCGCAACGCCATGTTCAAGCGCGCCGATTGGCGTATGGTAATGCACTTGTTCTCCATCAATGATAGTTTTTCCACTGTCACTGGTGTAGCTGCCGCTAAGAATTTTCATCAATGTGGATTTTCCCGCGCCATTTTCACCGATAAGCACATGCACTTCTCCTGCGTGTAGGTCAAATCTAACATCATCTAGCGCTTGCACTCCAGGGAAAGCTTTTGAAACATTGCTCATTTCAAGAAGCTTGGTTTTATCTGGCATGTTGCTCACCTCCAACGATAATTACACTTTAATAATAAAGCAAAAATGCAACCCAGTCTTTACACTGAGTTGCATATGCTTTAAACAATATTAATAAAAATACTAATTTCTATTCTAAATTTATGTCGATTACCGATTGTTGCCTGTATTCACTTGGCGTTATTCCTATAATTTTTTTAAACGATTCACAAAAATAATGTTGACTGTTATAGCCTGTATTCTGCGCAATTTCATACATCTTGATGTGAGTTTTTTGCAGATATTTTAAAGCCTTGTTAATTCTTACAGCAGCAAGGTAATCTGTATATGACCGCCCAAGCTCAAGCTTAAATTGGCGCGAAAGGTAGCTGCTGGTTGTTCTATGTTCCTGCGAAAAACTGCTAAGGCTTAAATCCTGTTGGCGGTAGTTTTGGTCGATAAACTGCTTTAGCAGCCGCACAATCGGCGTTAGTCTATCTAGCTTGGCCAATTGTGCCTTCATTTGTTTGTATGTCTTAGGAATATCCTCAATTCGTTCAAGCGGGCTATGCAAAATTTCGCTGTTAATCCCGTCATGCAATAACATTTCGGAAATAAGCGACGGCAGATTCAACCAATCCCCTGCTTCATCAATGCCATGCATGGCAACAAAATCCGAATCTCTACAGCATAACACAAACCCAGGAGAGTGGCTTTTTAGCAGTTCCTCCATGTTCTGGCGAGCTGATGAAATTTTTTTATCAAAATTTTCATTTTGCAAAAGCTCAACATTATTGCAATAAAAATTTACATATATCATGGCGCAACCTTCAGACAATGCCATATCGTGGAATTCTAGGTTATCGCGCACTTCCGTATCTGTCAAGTTATCCATAAGCCAATTTTGTAGAAAAGCGTCCCTTAGAGTTTCTTTATTATTTATAATTAATTCTTTGCTCTTGCGACGACTGTCAATTAATTTAGCGGCCTTATTAACAGTCTCAATAAGTTCATTCTCGTCAACGGGCTTCAAAATATATGCCATTACTCCTGTCCTAATGGCTTTTTGCGCGTAAGAAAACTCGTCGTATCCTGTAATCAGAATCACAACGCCATCTGGTTTCTCGGCTAAATACTCGCCAGCAACATCAAGCCCGTTTACAAAAGGCATTCTCACATCAAGCAAACACAAATCTGGTTTGTGCTCGTCTATTAGCTTTAGTGCCTGCTTTCCGTTATTTGCAGTTGCAACGACTTGCATTCCCATCTTAGCCCAATCTACGCTCTCTAAAATGCCGTTGAGAATAATGCTCTCGTCGTCCGCTATAAGCACCTTGTACATCTGCTTCACCTCCCGTTTAGTACTGTAGTTGGTCTTGAATATTAGGGTTATTGATGTTCTCTTGGCCTAGCACAATAAAAGGCACAATATATTCTTTTTTCACTTCCGCCTTATTTTTCACTGCATCAAGGCACTGAAAAATGCACTTTGCTTGACCATATGCGTCCATAAAAACTGTACCCGCCATACCGCCGTCTCGTATTGATTGAACAGCCTCTTTGTCACCATCAATGCCAAATACTTTTACGCGGTCCGCAAGGCCAGCATCTTTTACCGCCTCTAGCGCACCTATTGCCATGTTATCGTTTTGAGACATAATGACATCTGGCATAATGCCATTATATAGCCAATTTTCAACGATAACATACGCGTCATCTTGTTCCCAAAAAGCTGGTTGATTTGCTATAACTTTAATATTATTGAATTTGCTAAGAATTTGATTGTAACCTGCCGAGCGCGCAAGCTGGGCTTCAATCCCAACAGTGCCCTCAAGTATTGCAATTTTACCTTTGCCGTTTAAGAAATTCCCGACTGCCATTCCTTGCAAGACAGCAGATTCCATGTGGTCACTCCCCACATAAGATGTGCAGTGCTCTTGCTCTCTAAGCTTTGTAATTATAGTGATGAGCGGAATAGAAGCTTTTTCCGAAGCTGTTACAGCGGGCGCTAAATTGTTGTATGTACTAGGGTTCAGAAGAATTAAATCCACTTTATGCGCTATAAAATTTTCGACCTGACTTATTTGTTTTTCCGCGTTGTTTTGCCCATCCATCCAAATAAATCGTATTACATAATCCGATTCATTGGCAAGCGCTTTCATAATTTTTTCAAGTCTTTGAACATACGCCGTCATGCCCTGCCACGACACTCCCACTACAAACATTTTTTCGCCGTTAGGGGGATTTATCTGCTCTGATTGCTGCATATCTGACTGTTTGCTTGGCGGCAGTTGAGTATTTTCCGCTTTGCAGCATGTCAACAGCAATACGAAAACAAAGAAAAGACAAACCGTTTTTATAATTTTATGGTTCACTTTTGCTCCTCCATTTCGCGAAGATATTTTGCAGCGTCGTCTGATGTTAGCACTTTAATGGGCAAAACATATTCTTCGTTTACTGGGCTACCGTTTAAAAGTCCAAGCGCACAATCGAATGCCTCGCTGCCGCCAGACGGAATCGCCGCAACAGCCGTTATTGAGCTGGCTGCAAGCTCTCGAAGGCATTCTGACTTTACGGAACTTACACAAACGCCAATAATTTTGGGCGAATTTTTTTTACCAAACGCCCGCGCTGCTCCTAGCAATGTTTCGTCACTGTGAGCAAAGACAGAGTTAACCGACGGCGAGACCGACAACATACCACTTTCAACAATTCGCTTCTGTGCCGTAGTGTAGGTGCTTTTACCAACAACAATATATGGCGACAAAATCTCAGGGTAGCTCTCAATAATTGACCTAAATCCTGATTGAAGCTCGCGTGCTTTGGCCGTTCTGGCTTCGCTCTGAACTTCAAGAAAGACTGGTCCCAGTTTTTTATTGGCGGCAAACTTTGCAATTTGTCTACCAATGTCGTAATAATCAGTTCTTATCATAACATCGCTAACTGCCACGCTGCCGCTTGTTCCTGTTGCTACTAATTTTATTCCGCGCTCGCGAACAACTGCAAAGCTTTTTTCCAATGCCTCTGGCTCATCACATGATGCAATAATACAATTAGGTTCAAAAGCTAAGGCTTCTTCAATTTGTAAGGCTTGCCTTTCCAAATTTCCGCCCGCGCTATAAAACAATATATTTACGTCTGGGTGGGATATAGCACGTTTTTCTATATCGTTTTTAAAGGTAAGTTCTTCAAAAGTTTCAAGATTTTGTTGGCAGACGGCAATAACGAAGCGGTAGCCGTCTTCGGAGTTTGGTTTTTGATTTAAAGTTAAATTTATCGCTAGAATAACTGCTAAAACCAAAACTATCACTGCAATGGCGAAAAAGAACTTGTATTTCGAAGTGCGTATTTTCTCCACTGCATCTTTTATTTTAATCAATTGTACCGCCCTCCCCACTTATTAGTATTAGAGGGTGATGTATTTCCACCTTTGTATAATATCCAAATTTCGTAAAAATTTTTATGCCAAATTGCTGCCCATAGGAAATTCTTATTCGCTCATTAACGTTGAAAACGCCGTAGCCCAGATGCTCGCTGTTGTTGTTCTCAAGTGAATCTAGCAACTGTTTTAAGCGGTCTGGCTCGATTCCACCGCCGTTATCCACAACTGTAAAAACAATTTCAGAGTCAGTGATATTTATTTTAATAGTAAGTTTTCCACCGTCCTCGCGCGTTTTAACTCCGTGATATAGTGCGTTTTCGATAAGCGGCTGTAGAATCAACTTTTGCACAAAATATTTTTCGCAACCGTCTTGCATAATAATTTTGTATGTAAGCTTATCTCCGTACCTAATTTTTTGTATAGTAAGGTAGCCAACAGCATGTTTAAGTTCATCTTCAACAGAAATGCAATCTCTTCCGCGACTTAACCCCACTCGCAAGATGACCGTTAGCGCGTGGACAATATCCACAATTTCCGTTGCACCATATTTTTTGGCAATCCAGTGAATTGTGTCAAAGGTATTGTATAAAAAATGTGGCTTTATCTGCTCTTGTAGTATTTGAAGTTCGGCGCGACGCTTTGAACGCTGTTCATTTTTATTAATCTCAATCAAATTTTTTATTTCTTCTACCATTGTATTAAACGAACGTCCAAGCTCGCCTATTTCGTCCATTGACCTTGCATTAAATCTAACGTCTAGGTCGCCAGAGGAGGCTTTTCGCATAAGCCCGTTCAACGTTTGCACAGGGTTCACAATTGTTCTGGAAATAACCGTTACAATAAAGGTTGCCGAAAGCACCGCCATAATAAAAATAAAAATAGTAAAAATTCTAAAGTCGTAAATAGGTTTAAGTGTATTATTAAGCGAAAATACCCCTACGGCAGTCCATTGAGTCAGCTTGGATTTAGCAAAGACAAACTCATAGTTATGCCCAAATATTTTCTTTTTGAAGGCGCTATCGTTTTCATCGAACCATGTGTACTTAATCCTCGGCACTATTGGCGTGGCTGGGGAGTAAATAATATCCCCTTCGTTTCCAAGAATAAATACAAATCCTGTTTTGTCCCATGACGTGTTGTCGAGTATTTGGCTCATAAAATCAATATTTATATCCACTAAGATTGTTC
The DNA here is from genome assembly GCA_031554155.1 of Oscillospiraceae bacterium. Taxonomy (GTDB): domain Bacteria; phylum Bacillota; class Clostridia; order Oscillospirales; family Ruminococcaceae; genus WRAV01. The sequence goes on along the minus strand of JAVBKH010000200.1, from coordinate 7,704 downwards.
CGGCCGATATTGTGCTATTTGGCAGGTAAATAGGCTTAGCAATTGAAATAATATTGCGCGTACCAGGGCTGTAATAGTATTTAAAAGCTCTGTCATCTTCGGGGCTAAACACGGTAAGCGCGCCATTTTCCATGCAGTTTTTATACCAACCTTCGGCAATAAATGCCTCGTCGGAATCGTAATACATCTCATTGCTTATATAAAAATTGTTGGAGTTTGCGACGACAATTCCGAGAATATCATCAGAGTTATCGACAACATTCGTCAAAATATTTCGCACATTTGAACGCGTAGAATCAGAGCTTGAGCGGTGGTAATTTTTCCACGACAAAAACTCAAGAATACTGCTGTCTTTTGAGATTAAATCAATAAGACTCTCCGTGTTTTTTATATGAGATTCTATTCCAGTTATAACCTGTTCTATGCCTTGAAGCGTATACCTATCAGCTAAATCCGTAGTTTTTCGTGTAAAAAACATATCCACAGATACAGCCAGAATTGAAAGCGTAAACAAAATAGCTGCAAGAAACGAAGCAGTTATTTTGCGCTTTAGACTGAAATTATCAAACAGTTTCAATTAATTCCAACCTTTCGCGCCCAGTTTTCGGCATTAAAAAGAGCAAATTTATAATTATATGCTTGCAATATGTACGGTCGATGACAGGAATTCCCATTGCAGCCGCCTGCCAGAGTATGCAATGCCCTTTGACGATTCAAATCATAAAATTCTAAATGTAATTACATAATAACATTTTTAAATTGAAAAAGTCAATAATTTATGTGCAAACAGTAAAACAAAACTTCACTCCAAGAGACAAAAACGTTCATTTTTTTTATATATTTCCATACAGTCACTGTGATATAATATAACAATATATTACAGCCAAGCTGGCAGAAAATTGAAATAACATGTAGGAGACGCGCATGTCGAAAGTTTATTTTTACACTAAGCAGGTTTTATTTTATTTGGTTTTGGCGGCCTATGTTTATTTGCTAGCTAAAACGTTGCTGTTCAAAAACGTCTCACCGTTTGAGCTTTTTAGCGCAGAAAGAATAATAACAAGGCCACATAATTTTATTCCACTCAAGTCCATATTTCAATATCTAAATAGTAATAATATATGGATTACTTTACTAAACGTAGCTGGCAATATTGTTATATTTATACCGTTAGGCATATATTTGCAAATGTTTATGAAAAACAAAAACATTTTAAAATGTGTCGCATTAATGTTTGCAATAAGTTTTGGCGCAGAAGTTCTACAGTATATTCTTGGACTTGGCGCTGCTGACGTTGACGATATTATTTTAAACACAATCGGAGGGTTGTTGGGTATATTTACTTATAGAATTGTATATTTTGTGCTGAAAAACGAAAACAAAACTAGAGCAATAATAACATTTCTTTTCTGTTTAGTTCCCGTGTGTTTCTTTGTTTTAATGAGATTATCGGGGCTTAGAATCAAGCTTTTTTAATTTAGGGAGGGAAATTCAATGCCAAACATAGACATGCCACTTAAAGATTTGCAACAGTACCAAGGTACAAACCCTATTCCAAATGATTTTGACGATTATTGGAGCAAGGCCTTGGAGGAAATGCACAGTATCGACCCTCAAGTCCAAATTGAACGCGCGGAGGTTCAGTTCCCCAACGCTGAATGTTTTCACCTATATTTTACAGGTGTTCGTGGTGCGCGTATCTATGCAAAATATTTGCGACCTACCGTTCCCGCAAATACCCCGACCCCCGCGGTAGTTCTTTTTCATGGATATTCTGGTAGTTCTGGAGACTGGTGGGACAAGCTTGCCTTTGTAAATGCAGGATTTTCTGTCTTCGCAATGGATTGCCGTGGGCAGGCGGGCTTCTCGCAGGATACAGGCGGTGTTAACGGAACTACGCTTCAAGGGCACATTATTCGTGGACTGGACGACAAGCCAGAAAATCTTTTGTTTCGTCACATATTCTTAGATGCAGCGCAGCTTGCAGGTATTGCAATGGATATGGATTGCATTGATGAGACGCGGGTAATGGCATATGGTGGCTCACAAGGCGGTGCGCTAACTGTCGTTTGTGCCGCACTGGAAACACGGATTTTCAAAGCCGCCGCGCTGCACCCTTTTTTGTCTGATTACAAGCGTGTGTGGGAAATGGATTTTGTTGAGCAAGCATATGCAGAGCTTGCATACTATTTCCGCAAAATTGACCCTTTGCATCAGCATGAGGAAGAAGTTTTTACACGCCTTGGATACATTGATGTTCAGCATTTGGCAAAACGCATTAAGTCGCAGATATTAATGGGCGTAACTTTGAGAGATGTCACTTGTCCGCCGTCCTCTCAATTTGCAATTTACAACAAGATACAGTCTCAAAAAGAACTTCTTGTTTACTCTGATTATGCACATGAAGTACCTCCAGGCTTTATGGATAAGGTTCTATCATTTTTTACAAGCGAACTTGTTTGATATAATCTAATAAATTTGCAAAGTATCGAATATAGTTTTGCAGGTTTACAACATAAAAAAGATTATCGGGTCTTAGCCTTAGTTGAATCTTATTTCATATTTCGGTAACAATATAATCAAATTCAAAATTTATAGCCAATTGCTAATATAGCAATTTTTAAATTTGATATATATTGGATGGTAATAAAATGAAGATTAAGATTAAAGCAATTACTTCTGCGTGTGCTACCTTTGCATTTGCGTTTACATGCATGATGCTGTTGACTATGCAATCAAACGCAGCAAGTGCAACGTTTGATTTTGCAAGCAACATGGGGGGAAGTGCAAACGACCGCGGCAACGGCATGTCCAAGGCGGCGGACGGTGGATTTTTTATGGTAGGGCAAGCAATGTCTACTAATGCTCCTTGGGTCAGCAGAGGTGGAGACGACGCAATCATTGCAAAGTATTCCCGCGATGGCGTGGTAGATTGGGTTAAAAATGCAGGCGGCGCTGGCACCGACAATTTTCTTGACGCAATCGGCACACCTGACGGAGGCTGTGTCGCTGTCGGCCACACAACAGGGTCTAGCACCTCCCCGCCTTGGAGCGCACGAGGAACAAACACAAGAGATGCTCTTATTGTTAAATTTAGTGCTGACGGTACGGTAGAGTGGTCACATGCCGTTGGCAATGCCGATACTGGCGGCAGCACTGGGGCCGATAGTTTTAAGGACATCATTGCCTTTTCGGATGGATATGTCGTGGCGGGCTCGTCTTCTTATTCTTCGGCTGCACACACTGCCCCATGGGGCAACAGCGGCGGTGGCACCGACGCAATTATCGTAAAATACAGACTCGACGGAACAATTGTCTGGACAAATTATGTAGGTGCTGGAAGTGGTTCGACTACCTTTTCCTCGTTGACCGAAAACATCGACGGCAGTATCGCAGCAGTAGGCACAACAGATACAGGAGGCTCGGTTCAAGGCCATTCTTGGGGTGTTGTGGGCGGCGAGGACATGTTTCTTGTTAGATTTGACGCATCTGGCAACGCCTTGCTTGCGAAAAATTACGGTGGGCCGTCGCCTAAGGTTTCGGGAACAAGCAACGAAAATCTTAGTTCAACAATGGCGACTGCCGATGGAGGCAATTTATCCGTAGGCACATCAAAAGAGGCTACTGCTCACTGGGGCAATAGGGGCGATGTAGATGGAATTATCGTCAAAACAGCAGCAGACGGTTCAATTCAATGGGCAAAGAATTACGGCAGCTCTGCCTACGATACCTTCAGATATATCTGCCCGTTTGGAAATGGCGACTTCTTAATTGTTGGCTACTCAAACGCTGCATGTTCGTTATGGAACAACAACGGAGTGGCCGACGGTATTATTTTAAGATGCGACAGCAACGGAAATGTTATTTGGAGTAAAAATGTGGGCGGCAGCGGGTCTGATACTTTTTTTGGGGTAGACGTTAGCCCAAGCGGTCAAATAGGGATTATAGGCTACTCCAACGGCGCAAATGCAAGCCCTAAATGGGGAAACCTAGGCGTTTACGACATGATTTTTTACAGCATGAGCCAAGTCGACCTGTCTCTTGATGTAACGCCGCCTGCTGCTACGTTCGGCGATTCCACAATTGTGGCGACTGTATCAGGCGTAAACAGTATCGAACCCATGAAGTGGTTCAGAGTCTCGGCAAATGATATTTTGGATTATTCGTCAAGCTTCGACAGTCATTTTGCGGACGCTGATAGCGACGATAAGGGAATTCTAACCGACACTAGAGTAGTCAGCCCAAACTTGGTCATTGAGCAGGTCGTGGACAAAAATGCCAAGTATTGGTATAAGACAGCCGTTATCAGAAACGGCGTACAGGTTGCGACTATTGTAGAATCAATCGTTGTCAACAATATTTACACTAAATCTAACCTTACAACGAAAGGCGTGTCCAAAAGCGATAACAGCGTAATTGTCTACCCCTCCACTCCCGTTGTAGGAGACTTCGGTGTGGCGCTTGACTTGGACGGCACAACGGTTTTAAGCTCAACCGTCAACGGAACAATTGAAGTAACTGGCACTGGCGCGCAATTAATCGTTTCCCCACCAGACTTTTTGCCGGCTTGGAGAAACCCGTTGCCCGCCAATTACACAGTACAAATGACAGGCATTGACCTTGGCGAGTTGATATTTGAATATGAGGCAGCACCCGCAATTCCGCTCACTGGCAGTGGAGATTCCACTGCCATCGACAGGTCGAATGGTCATGGCAGCGCAAATTCATCTATTATACGAGCTGTTGCGCCACCGCTGTATGCCGAATCCAATCCATCAGTAAGTCCTGTGCTTGATGAAAGCTCCAACCCTACAACGGGCATAAACGATAGCAAGCTGCTAAAATTTGGACTAATTGCACTTGGAATTGTGTTGTTATCATTAATCTACAAGAGAATCAAGTGGTATATGAGAACAGCCAAACGCTAGACGAAGATTACAATTTCGCAGAAAAACCCTCAAATCAAGTGGGTGTATATTAAAATTTCGCTATACTATAAAACCGCATAAACGCGATGTTTATGCGGCTTTAAACTTTAATTTTCAAAGCTCATCATATTGTATGTATTTTTACAACTCAATACGTAAGCGCCTTTATGCTTATTGCATATCGCTGTAGCTAGATATATAATCAAATTAAAAAGGTTGATAGGGGTTGATTATGATAAATACTCGCTGTATGTTCAGCCTTGCTGCTGTTTTGCTACTAGCGGCTATGTTGTTTTCCAGTTGCGCAAGGCAGCCTGTACCGCAGCCAGACTCCGCTTCCCCCGCGCAAGAAAGCTCGGTAAGCTCGACTGTCTCTGAACCCGCGGTGGAAATACCCGACGACAAATATAACGATAATATATACTCAATTTGGGTTAGAAGCAACGAGTTTTGGAGCTTTGACCAAAACGGCAAACGCATTACTTGGGAAGAGCCGCTTATCACGCTAAATGATATTTTCACAGGCGAGCCGCAATGCCAATATCGCAGCCATGTTAGTGATTCTGGAGAGCGCAATGCGGACGGCTACCCTATCGTAAAGAGAATGACCGCGCTCTACGACATGCAAGGCAATTTGCTTTACGACTGGCAAAACGTTGACTACGATGCTGCCTACGGGGACTTCATCATCAAGCGCGGCACACGTTATATGATGTCTTCAATCGACGATTTACCCCCTGACTACAAAACAGAGCTTTGGAATTTTAAAACTGGCGAAACAGTTCTTGACGGCGTGGGCCACGTTGAAAAGTTAGGCGATAACTTGCTTGTTACGGACCAATACTCCTCCCCCGTGTGGATAATCAACTTTGGGAGAGAAAAGCTCATAGGCTTCCCTCCCCCAAAAAAATATGGCTATAGCTACGCATGGAACGGCTACATTATTGCTCAACCAGAAAATAAACCTAACTCGGCGTACAAAACCTATTTGCTAGACGCGAACTTTAACGAACTTTTATGCTACGATTCTATTTACTCTACGTATAACGGCCTAAAAGATAATCTGCTAATTTATCAGCAAGGCGATGAAACTGGCATTGTTTCTACAACGGGTGAAAAAATCTATATCGTTCCAAAGGGCGCAGCTATTGATTATTGTGACGGAGAGGTCGCAATAATCAGAGACGGTGAGCTTCACATAAAAGAAAAGCCACCCGCTTACTCGCTTCGCACTGTTGACGGCAAGCTAATTGCAGATGGCTTTTCATATCTTACTTATGAATCGTATCAAGGTGAAAACCAGAAAATATCCGAACATTTCATCGGGCTTAAAGGCGGCTATGCCACGCTATTAAGCCGCAGCGGCGAGGAGCTTGCATCAGCAAAAGTACCCGAGGGCTGCACATATGTAGGATATATTGGCAGTGGTTATTACAGTTTTTCCATTGAGGGCGAAACTGAGAGCAACGTTGGCATTATGGATAGCAACCTCAATATTGTTATACCAATAGGACGTTATAGCTACATTTATACTTTGCGTAATAATTTAGGTGGCAACCCTTGGCCAGATGAGATGGACCGAAAACTTTTGGTTGCCGTTCAGCTTGAAAAAACCTACAGGCGTGTCGATATTCTAGATGCACACGGAAATATTGTTATAGAAAATCTAACTAACGTTCAGAGCGCAGGCCCTAACAGAATTGGCGTGTTAAAAGGCTTTTACGCGGGATTAATGGACTGGGACGGCAACTGGATTGCCAAGGAATCAATTTTTAACGAAATTATTGATGATTAGGTAAAAGGAGATTTTGATGAGAAAGTTTTGTACAATATTGCTTTGTTTTGCGTTTGTTCTGCTAGTAACCTCATGCCAAAACAGGGCAACTGGCGAAGCATCGTCACAGGCAGAAGCGACCACTCGCTCAAGCGAACAGTCACAGCTTCCGTCTTCGCAGGTCGAAGCTATAAAAGAAATTGTCGCAGGCGTAAATGCCGAAAATTATCCAGATGTATATGGCTCAACCGCCAATCTGCCGCTAATTGCCAAGCTTTATAGCGAGGTCTGCGGTGTTGCTCTTGAAGACGCCGAAACCGTAGTGCAGACCAGAGGCGGTACAGGCGAGGTTTGGCGTTCCTTATATCAAGATGACTTTCCGCTTTTGCTTGTCTATGAAGCGCCAGAAACCGTCAAGGCAGAGCTTGCGGACGCAAAAATTGAATATGACCAAAAGCCTATAGGCAGAGACGGCCTTGTGTTTGTCGTCAACACAAAAAACCCAGTTGACAGCCTAACCATTAACCAGCTAATGGACATTTACACAGGGAAAATCACAGATTGGAAAGATGTTGGCGGTGAGGCAGGGCCTATTGTAGCATTTCAGCGCAACGAGGAAAGCGGAAGCCAGACGCTGTTCAAAAAGCTGCTCATGAAAGATATCGCCCCGATGAAGCCACCTTCCGCGCTTGTTCCCGCCGAAATGGGCGCACTTATCGACGGCGTTGCAGCTTACGACGGCACTGGCGGCGCTATTGGCTATTCTGTGTATTATTACGCAGATTTGATGTACGCAAAGCCCGACTTAAAGCTGCTAAAGATTGACGGAGTTGCGCCGAGCAAGGAGAGCATCAAAGACGGTAGCTACCCGCTAGTCAATGATTTTTACGGCGTAGTCAAGGCTAAAGAGCCTGCAAACGGTACAGCAAGATTGCTTCGAGATTTTCTCTTGACCGATGCAGGCAAAAAGCTTATGGCCGACGCTAACTATGTTCCTGTGAA
>JAVBKH010000185.1:0-29966 GCA_031554155.1 Oscillospiraceae bacterium | reverse complement strand
TTGACCGATGGATTACTAAACTTCGCAGCCCTTACGAGCGAACATTTTCCAAGCAAAATCAGCGTGTCCGCTATCGTGGTATTGCCAAGAATCAAGCTGCCGAATTCCTATAGGCAGTCGCCTACACTTTTAGGCGACTTTGAGTACTGGAGTCGGTTGTTCAGGGGTGAGGGGCGCCCCAAACCCACTAAGCAGCCTCTTTTCGAGGTGGATTCTGGATATATATTCCAAGTTTTCAACGGTTGGGCAATTTGCTCTGCCGTTTTCTTCTTTTTTATTAGTTTTTCAACAGACCCTCATTGGGTTTGCGCCAATTAAATAGTCAGACATTTCTAGAACACACGCACGCACGGTTTCGGCTTTGCCCTCTATAACGGGCTCACCCCAGCCATACAGTCCCTCGTCTGTTGATATTTTTAGGAATAACCAGCGCGGTGGCACCTTAAAGAGTTCAAGCTGTGTTATTTTCATTGTGAATTAAACCTTTCTCATGAACAAAATAAAACATCATTTATACTCAGGTAGCCAATTGCCGTGAGCTGCGATTAACTCGTCGACCATTTTGATTATATCGTCGATAGAAAGCTCTGATGCCGTGTGTGGGTCAAGCATAGCGGCATGATAAATATGTTCGCGCTTGCGCGTTGCAGCAGCTTCGATTGTGAGGAGTTGAACGTTGACATTTGTAATATTCATCGCTGCGAGCTGAACGGGCAGCCTGCCAATTCTGCATGGGTGAATTCCCGCATTGTCTACAAGACATGGAACCTCGACGCAAGCATCATACGGGAGATTCTCAATTAAACCGCAGGAATTAAGCACATTCCCACCAATTTTATAAGCTTCACCTGTCACAAGCGATTCCATGATGTGCGATGCATATTCTTTGCTGCGTTCATGCGTGATGCTATTCTGCGACGAAAGTCCCGCGTATTCCTCTGACCAGCCTGAAATCTGCTTGACACAACGTCTTGGATACTCGTCAAGCGGGATTTGGAAATCCTCGATTAGCTGAGGGTAGCGGCTTTTAATGTAAAATGGGTTGTATTCGGCGTTGTGTTCGCTTGATTCTGTGCAATAATATCCAAGCTTGTCAATATAGTCAAACCGCACCATGTCGTTGTGCTTTTCGCGTGCGTTCATTTGTTTTGCTTTTTCGCGAATTGTGGGATACAAGTCGTTTCCATTTTTATCCTTGATGTCAAGCAGCCAACCCATATGGTTGATTCCTGCAATCAGCTCTTGATGTTGCTCCAGTGCATCCTCCATGTTCAAGCGTTTTAACAAATCAGGCACGCAAACTTGCACACTGTGACACAAGCCTATGGTTTTAACCCCTGTGTATCTAAGCATATATCCCGTTAAAATGCCCATTGGATTTGTATAATTCAGGAACCACGCATTCGGACAAACCTCTTGCATATCGGTGGCGAAATCCTGCATTATAGGAATTGTGCGAAGACCTCTCATTATTCCGCCAATGCCAAGAGTGTCCGCTATTGTCTGACGCAATCCGAATTTTTTGGGAATTTCAAAGTCTGTAATTGTGCAAGGGTCATAACCTCCCATTTGAATGGCATTTACTACAAAGCTTGCGTTTTTCAAAGCTGCCTTGCGATTTTCCACTCCAAGGTATGTGGTTATTCTACCATTGCCACCCTGTCCTGCGTTAATTGCAGACAAAATGCTTTCACTTTCCTTAAGCCTTGAGGCGTCAATGTCGTATAGTGCAAACTCCGACGCATTTAATATTGGTGAACACATGCAGTCCCCCAACACATTGCGAGCAAAAACTGTGCTGCCTGCACCCATAAACGTAATCTTCATTTTAGCAGCCCCTTTCAAATATTAGCTTCATAATATCACGGAAAGTGCTATATCGCTATTGCAAACTGTGTGAATTATTTGATATAATGTGTCTATATTTAATTGTGAGGTAGCGGAATGCAACAAGATATCCTGCTAGAAAACAAGCTGTTGAGCGACATTAACCCTCTGATATGCGGCTATCAAAAGTGCAAACCAAGCCATAGCTTCGGCCCCGCTGTTCGTAAATATTATCTTTTGCATTATGTGTTTTCAGGCAAGGGTTGCTTTTATTCGCACGACAAAATTTATAATTTAAAAAAAGGCAATATTTTTGTCATTCGTCCCGATGAAAATACGACATACACAGCCGATGCCGATGACCCGTGGCATTACTCGTGGATTGGATTCGAATCCAACTTGGATTTAAGCGGCATCCTAGCCCAAGATGTAATTAGCGGAAATGAATATGCACATATTTTTCAGGCATTAATTTCATGTGACCGCATGGAATCAGGGCGTGAATTGTATATTTGCAGTAAAATCTACGAATTACTTGCACATTGTGACCAGAAAAATCAACCAACCCAAAATCGCGCCAAGCAATATGTTCGAATGGCTGAAAACTATATTCAGATGAATTATATCAAGGAAATGAAAGTGGAACGCATAGCGCGATATCTTAATCTTGACCGCAGCTATTTTAGCAAGATATTCAAGCAACACACAGGCAAATCTCCGCAGCGATACATTGTCGATTTTCGCATACAAAAAGCCGCCGAGCTTATTTCAGCCCATGGACTAAAGCCCAGCGAAGCTGCACATCAAGTCGGGTACACCGATATCGTCAATTTTTCGAGAATGTTTCAGCGGAAAATAGGAATAGCCCCAAGCTTTTATACAACAGGCCATTTAAAAACAGGATTATTAGACCCACATTAATAAACAAGCGTTGAGATTATTTAGGTCTCAACGCTTGTTTATTTTAATGTACTTTTATATAATCTCTAGACAAAACTTTACATAAACTGTATAATGTTTCTATAATGATAACGCAATTCTGAAACAATATATATCAATAATATCTTAAAAACTGATATATATTATAGCTGTATAACGATTTATTCGGAAAAATTCACGATAATTAGCTTTTTGTATTAACTATCAATGATATAAATTTAAATAATTATGGAAATATTTGAGATATATTTAGTTGTTACTATTTGCTGTGTAGTTGGTGAAAATCGGAGGGAGCAATATGCGCTTTTTATCAATCATGGGCTCGAAATGGGAGCGATATTTTGCCTCTCATTTTTTTCGCAAAGCTTTCTTGACGTACTTTATGATGGCAGTTATTTCTGGCATTGTGTTATTAATAGTCATATCACAAAATCTGGTGACTATTAAAACAGAGCAGACGCTAGATATGAGTAACCAAATAATTGAAACCGTTGATGACTATTTGATGGAGAAAATTATATCAGCCCGCTCTATCCACCAAAAGCTCATAAAGGACAATGCAAACTGGAGCTTGATTACTTCCCACTTGAAAGCAATCTCTAAAGACAAAGCATCTTTCCCAGAGTATCCACAGCTTAGGCAAGTAGTAAACCAAACTGTTTTCTCAGTGGACAGCCAGTTTTACGGACTATTTTTCTATAGCAACAGCGGCGATGATGCTTTGCTTTTTGTTAATGACTTAAATAAATATGACCGAGATTTTTTTATCCGTTGGTCCAGAGAAAACAATAATGAAAAAGGCATATCTCTACAACCCGCCCGTGCAGATAGTGTGCGAAATAACGCATACCCAATTTTTGTTTTTAGCCGTGTAAGCGCCCCTGAATCGTTTGCTCAAGAAATTGGCACCATGGGATTATCTTTTAGTGCATTCAATATTAGGCAGATTTATCGCCGCTTTGACAATTATTTGAAAGGCTCAATTCAGGTAATAAACAAATCAGGTGCCATTTTGTATGATTCTGGGGCTGCCCACACATTGCCAGAGAATTACCCTTTAGACCTAATTGTGAAAAAAGGCAGGGGGCATTTCACGTATGGAAATAATATTTATAACGTGGTATTTAGCCCTACAGGCGAATACTACGTGGTAAACGTTATCCCAAAATCAGAGGTTCAGAACGATGTTCGCGTGGTACAGAGAAGCATTCAAATTGTAATTTTAGTTGTATTATTATTCGCTTTGTTAATGACTTACATAAGTTCAAACCGCTACAACCGGCGCTTGCAAAATCTTATAGCTGCGATGCACCATGTACGAAACGGAAACCTTACTGGTCACCAGCCATCACCCCAAGTGGACGAGCTTGGGATTATTCATAACGAATTTTTATCGGTATGCGATTCATTGGAGGACTATATTCAGAGGGAATATGTCTATCAAATAAAGCAGAAAGAAATGGAATTTTACGCATTGCAAGCGCAAATCGACCCTCATTTTTTGTACAATACTTTAGAGGCTATACGAATGAAGTTACTTCTAACTGGCGAGCGCGAAGCCAGTCGTATGATACGAATATTGTCGGATATTTTTCGAAATACCATGAGGGAAGATACTGTGGTTGATTTGCGTGATGAAATTCGCCACTTACGGGATTATCTTGATTTATACAAATTTCGGTTGGGCGATAAGCTTAAATATTCAATCGATATAGAAGAGGACGTTTACAGCTATGCTTGTATCCGTCATATTCTACAGCCAATAATCGAAAACGCCTTGATACATGGGTTCCGTGACGTTAATATTGCCAGCCAGCCAGGGGTGTTGGCTCTTTCCGCAAGAAAAGTAGGAGATGACATTAACTTTTTAATAACAGATAATGGCAGTGGTATTGCCTCACATGACTTGGAAAAGATTATCCAGAAACTAGAAAGTGGTGAGGTTTTTCAGCAAAGTATCGGCATTTACAATGTAAGCAATCGATTGCGTATTATATACGGCTCGGCGTATCAATTGCAAATCGAAAGCGTCCCGCTTCGGGGAACTACCGTACACCTGAGTATTAAAGCAATGAGTAAAAAGGAGTTGAGGTCAATTGTACAGGGCACTAATCGCGGATGACGAACCTATGATTCGTGAGGGTCTAAAGGTATTAGTTGATTGGGAACATCTGGGATTTCGCATTGTAGCTTCCGTGGAAGATGGCGACGCAGCTCTGGAATATGTTGACCGCGACCCTCCTATTGACCTGTTAATTACAGATGTTAAAATGCCCACTATGACAGGCATCGAGCTTTTGCAGAAGTTGCGTGAACAAAATTCCGATTTGCGCGTCATAGTGATTAGCGGGTACAACGATTTCGATTATGTGCGAACGTTGGTTACATTGGGAATCGAAAACTATCTGTTAAAGCCTGTGAACGAAGATGAGTTGGAGCAGACACTGATAAACGTTGCACGAAAATTGGAAAAGGAACGGGAGCAGAAGGCGCGTACAGCATTGGACCAAAATTTAATACGTGAAAATATTATTAATAGATGGGTACATGGCTCTATTAGTGATAGCGAGCTACAAGAGCGCGCTCGTTTTCTGGACATTAATCTGGAGGCGCCGCCTTATCGCCCTGTGTTGATGAAAATTCCACATCATGCAGCTTCATCTAGCAGTGTGGATGTGTTTCATCGATGCAGACAAATTTTTCAGCAATATGAAACCTGCTATTGTTCAAGAAATTACAATGGTGATATTCTTGCAATATTTGCAGGTGTGGACAACGAAGATGTGATGATGAACCTACTTGCAGAGGCGACTGTGTCAGTTAATGAATCTTTTTTCATTTCTTTGCGGGTTGCCGTTGGTCACCCTGTGGATAACTACTGGCAAATCGCAGACAGCTTTGGTAATTTATCTCGTCAGCCAGTGTATGTTGATTTGAATGATTATATTGATAGCGGTACAACACTTATGCAAAGCACAGACAAATCGCCATTTTCTATTAGATTAGCCCAATATGTGCTGGACCACTACATGCAGGAGCTTTCTCTGAAGCAACTATCCGCACATTTTAGATGCAATGCCGCCTACATTGGTCAGGCATTCAAGAAAGATATAGGGGTATCGTTTGGTGACTACCTAAAGCAAATGCGAATAGAAAAAGCGAAAGAGCTACTACGTGAGTCGTCTATGTCAACAGGGGAAATCGCTGTAAAAGTCGGCTATGCCAACGTTAGCTATTTCTTTTCAATATTCAAAAAGACCACTGGCTTGAGTCCGAGTGAATATCGCCGATTCAATAATGAAAGTAAACTATAATTTTTGTACAAAACTATAATTATTGCAATTGTACAAAATAAATCATAAAGTTATAATTTTATTAGACAATGTGCAAATTAGCATCCTGTGCACAAGGGGCTAATTCTTCTCAAAAGTCTAAAATGGTATTCAATAGAGAAAACGCGATTTCAAATTTAATTAGGAGGATTATATGAACGGTGTATTTAAAAAAGGAATTTCAGTTGTAATGGCAATGTCCCTTATCGCTTCACTTGCTGCTTGTGGCGGCAAGACGGCAACTCCCGTCACAGATTCGGCCGGCTCAACCGCAGGTTCTTCAGCAGGTTCAGCTACCGCGGGCATTGAACCAGTAACATTAAAAATGTTTATCCGCAATCAATCGAAATATACTGGCTTACAAGAAGACCCAGTCGCAAAGTATGTTGAACAAAAACTAGGTGTTAAAATCGACCTTACTGTCGATATTTCTCTTGGCAACACAAGTGCACAGACAAGTACATTCAATGAGCTGTTGGCAACAAAGCTTGCAAGCAACGATTTAGACGATATTATGGACTTCGGCTCAACTCAAGGAAATCCAGAAATTGTGAACAATCTCCAAAAGGCCGCCGAGGCTAAAATGATTATTCCGCTAGACGATTTGGTAAAAACTACCGAACATTTAGGTAGTGACCCTCGTTTGGTTTTGCGCAACGACTACCGCCGCAAGAGTATGTATACTGATGGCAAGTTTTATAGCTTAGGCGGTTGGGGTGGAATGGGATTAGACCAAAACCCTGGTGCTGCACCGTGGATACGGTGGGATTTGTACAAGCAACTGGGCTATCCCGATATAAAAACTGACGACGAGCTATTAGATTTGTTGAAGCAAATGCAAGATTTAGCACCTGAGACTCCCTCAGGAACTAAAATATATGCTATGGGTGGATTTTGGGCAGATGCACAAGGAATGGGCGATGGCTTTGTTAACCGCACCTATGGCTTATCCAAAGGCTATGAAAGCATTGAAGGCAACTATTCGATTTTCTTCAATCATTCCACTCGTGAGGTTGAGGATTTGCTTAGCAACCCAGACAGCACATTTTGGAAAGGCGTTGAATTTTATCACAAAGCCAATGCTATGGGCTTGATTGACCCAGGCGCAACCATGATGAGCAAAGCAGAATACGATGAGAAAATCAACAACGCTGGATACCTTTTCTCACTCAACGGTTGGGAAATGCAGAGAAAAGAAGAGCTTCTTGCAGGACAGGGCATTCCAGATTCTGGATATATGCCGCTTAAACCGTTGGAAGATGTGCAATCGTTCCCTCTATATTGGGAAAGTGTGCTCGGTGGCAATGAGTTTGCTATCACCAGCAAATGCGCAAATCCTGACAAGGCAATACAATTCTTGGATTGGTGCATGTCTGAAGAAGGTTCCCGTATGATTACACAAGGTGCGGAAGGTCTCGCTTACACAATGAATGGCGATGTTCCATCTGTTACCGAACAATACAAGAAAGATAATGCCGCAGGAAATGTAGATATGCCAGAGGTTTATGGCAAATGGAAATACGCTGGCATTAACGCTTTCCAACATATTGACCTTGACAAAAATGGCTACTACATACAACCAGAGCAAATCCCTGATGTAAGCAGCTACTCCGCAGTGAAGAAAGATGCACTTGCATTTTATGGTAAAGACAGTTTCACTGACTTCTGGAAAGGCTACACCAACCGTTCTGGCAAAAAAGTCTCCAATGTGCTATGGGGTTCTTACGCCGCTGCAATCGGAACTAAACCCGATGATATTAAGGCAAAGTACGGACAAATAAACAACTACATGTACAAAGCTGTGTTTTCACTGATTCTCGCAAAAGATGATGCGCAATTCCAATCGCTTAAAATGGCAGCAATTGATGATGTCAAAAAGCTAGGACAAGACGAAGTGGTAAATTGGTATAAAGACCGTTATAAGACCCTCCGCAGCGAGCTTGACCCATTAATTGACGGTGCGTTGCCCGCCTACGGAATTAAGTAATTTTAATCGAAAGGGGAGCGGCGAAGCTAGCTTCCCTTTTGCATTTTTATAATTGAAAGAGAGGGATTTCGTATGCGAAAATACTTAGCTCTTTTGAATGGTCCGAGCGGAGCAGAACGCCGCAAGTTATTATTGATTAGCATTCCGTTCGTAGCATTCATTTTGGCATTTAGTTACATCCCGTTGCTCTGGTGGAGCATTTCGTTCTTTAAATACTACCCTGGCATACCATTTGATAAGATGGAATTCATAGGTTGGCAGAACTTTAAGTTTTTGTTCTACGATGCAACTATGATTCTAAAGGTTGTGCGAAATACTTTTGCGCTCAGTGGTCTGATTATCCTTACTTTGCCACTGCCTGCCATTTTTGCCATTATGCTCAATGAGCTGCGCTCAAACCGCTTGAAAAAGGCGGTACAAACCTTTTCGACGATTCCATATTTCATCAGCTATGTGTTACTTTATCTAGCCTTTGTAACACTTTTTTCTCCAACAGACGGAACGCTCAACGAGCTGCTTGTAAAGCGTCTGCATCTGTTGAACCGACCCATTACGCCCATGACCAATGAACAAATTGCGTGGATTTTTCAAACTGGTGTTTACTTGTTCAAAAATATGGGCTACAACGCCATTTTGTATTTATCAGCCATAGCCAGTATTGACCCGTCACTTTACGACGCCGCGTCGGTTGACGGTGCAGGACGTATGCAAAAAATACTGCACGTCACCATACCAGGGCTTACCCCTACATTTATAGTTCTGCTGGTGCTGGGATTAGGAAACATTCTCTCCGGCGCAGGGTTTGAGCAATACTATGTGTTTGGCAATCCTTTGGTTCTAGACAGGTTGGAGGTCATCGATACATACACCTACAAGCTGGGTATTATTCAAGGTAACTATTCTTTTGGTACAGCTATAAGCATGCTTAAATCAGTTATCAGCATTGTATTGCTGCTTTCTGCAAATACAATTGTCAAAAAATTACGCGGCACTGCGTTATTTTAAAAGAGGGAGGTCATGATGCCCGTATGAAAACAAAAAGAAGCCCCTTTGATATATTGAATGCCATTTTGATGGTCGCGGTACTGGTTTGCTGCATTTATCCATTCTACTGCTTGCTGACTACTTCTCTGACCGACCCTACCAAGCCGCAACAGTGGTTTTTAATTTTCCCCACACGAATTTCGCTGAAGAGCTATGCAGAAATTTTCACTAACAATCAAATAGTTGGCCCGCTAACGGTATCGCTTTCTCGCGCTGTAATTGGTACAGTGATTACGTTGCTGTGCTCCACATTGTTTGCCTATTTGGTCACTCAAAAATTGCTTATAGGACGAAAAAACATTTACAAGCTTATGGTTGTGACAATGTACCTCAATGCAGGTATGATTCCATGGGTTGTAACAATGGTGAATTATGGACTAAGGAACAACTTTCTCGTCTATATCGTTCCAAGCGCCCTTTCTGCGTTTTATGTTATCCTAATAAAAACGTACATTGAAAGCATTCCTGCTGAGATTGAGGAGTCCGCCAAAATTGACGGAGCTGGATTTTTTAGAATCTTTTTCATAATTATCATACCAATATCCACACCAATTCTTGGTGCTGTTGCTATGTTCAGTGCTGTAAATCAATGGAATTCATGGTATGACAACCTTATGCTAGTACAAACGAACGAGCTTCGCACACTACAGCTAATGCTCTATCAAGTAATGAACAACATGAAAGTTGTAATGAATGACCCCAGAAGCGCAGCGCAGGCAAGCGTTATGAACCGACCCTCAATGCTGTCGGTTCGCTCCGCTATCGCTATGGTCTCGGTTATTCCAGTACTCATTGCCTACCCATTTTTACAACGTTCCTTTACTAAAGGCATTATGCTGGGAGCAGTAAAGGGATAAATAATTTCAAGAGGAGATTAAACATGCACAATCCAATGACACTTTGGTATAAAAAAAGCGCTACCTGCTTAAATGAGGCTTTGCCTATTGGAAATGGAAAGATTACCGCTATGGTGTATGGCGGGGCAGCAACAGAAACTATTCAGTTAGACGATGCTACCTTTTGGTCTGGAGAGCCGTCACGCGAAAACAATCGCTCTGATACCCCTGAAATAATTAAAAAAACCCGCGAGTTATTACTACAGCACAACTATGAAGAAGCGGATAAAATCGGCAAAAATTTTGTTGGTGTTAAGCATAACTATGGGACTCACATGCCACTTGGCAATTTGCAACTGGTCCAAACCAGCCTCAAAGAGTCAGAGAATTTAGAACGAAGTCTGGATTTGTTCACTGGTGTTGCCGCCACGACATTTTCTGCAAATGGCAATGTGTGGCACAGAGAATGCTTTGCTTCTTATCCCGATGAAGTAATTGCACTGCGCTATAACGCAGATTCCCAAGCTCAATTTACTACCACATTACAGTGGAGTGGCATTGAAAACAATGTCAGCTTTACCAAAATGGAGAATAAGGATATCCTCATAGCTGGTAATGCTTACGAAACGCTTCACACCGATGGGCATACTGGTGTTTCGTTGTGCGGCAGAATTCGAATTTTGACAGACGGTGAAACGGTTTGGTTAGGCACTACTGCCGAAATTCGAGGTGCGACTGAACTTGTTTTGCTAATCGCCTTGGAAACGATGATGACATCTTCAACGCCAGACGAAACTTGCTTGCATCGGCTAGATAAGGCGGAAAAACTCGGATTTCAGCAATTACTTGCGAGCCATATAGCGGATGTAAAAGAGCTTATGGAACGGGTGCACTTGTCACTTGGAACTGATGTAAGCGACCGCCCAACAGATGAACGCATTGTCGCATATTCAAAGGGAAATGAAGATTCTCAGCTTATTACTCTAGCTTTCCAGTATGGGCGTTATTTGACACTTGCCTCTTCTCGCTCAAACTCACCGCTCCCCACGCATATGGGTGGGATATGGAACGATAACATTTACAATAAGCAGGACAGCACGCAGGATATGCACATCGACATGAATCTGGAAATGCAGTATTGGCCAGCATTCCCATGCAATTTAGCAGATTGCTTTGCTCCCATGGTTCGCTGGATGCAGGAGACATTGGTTCCATCTGGGGAAGAAGCTGCGCACATAGCTTATGGGGCTGGCGGCTGGGCTTCCCACATTACTTCGAATCCATGGGGATATTCAGCTCTGGGTTGGGCGTATAACTGGGGCTCGTTTAGCTTTGGAGGTGCATGGTGCGCCACGTTGCTGTGGGATTACTTCGACTTTACCCGCGACATTGATTTCCTGCGCACACAAGCCTATCCAATTTTGATTGGGTCTGCCAAGTTTATGTTGGACTATCTTTTTTTTGACCCAAATAGTGGATATATGATGACGGGGCCTTCTTATTCGCCAGAAAACCATTTTATGGTCGACGGAAAGCAGTACACACTTTCTCTATCCACGACCTGTGATGTGATTCTAATTCGTGAGATTTTCACAATTGTGCAAAAGGCTGCTCGGGTTTTGAATTTGCCAGATGACGCAACTATGTTAAAGATTGCTGATTATCTAGGCAAATTGCCTCCATACCGCATCGGAAAACATGGGCAAATTCAAGAGTGGTTTTATGATTTCGAAGAACCTATTATAAATCACAGACACACCTCTCATCTGTTGGGATTGTACCCATTTGCTCAAATTACACCCGAGCTAACTCCAAAGTTTGCAGAAGCGGCTCGTGTTTCAATCCGCCGCAGACTTAAAGGTTTTGAGGCGACTTCATGGGGATACAACATGTTCGCTGGTATGTTTGCAAGACTTTGCGACGGCAGTGGAGCAAAGGAAATGTTAGACGAAAATATCAGCAAGCTTGCAGTCCCGAACCTTACAATTGTTATGCCAACGGATGTGGCAATGTGGGCAGGAACTTGGGAGTTGGACGGGAATACTGGTTTTTCAGGTGCGGTAGCCGAAATGATTGCACAAAGCCATGAGGCAACTGATAAAGACGGAATATCCTGTCAAGAGGTGCGAATTCTTCCTGCGCTGCCAGATGAATGGGCAGATGGCGAAATGCGTGGATTAAAGCTGCGCGGCGGTATTGAAATAAATATTCGCTGGCAGGCTGGCAAGCTGGTGGAAGCAACACTTTCATCTATACAAGATATTCGCATATCCCTCATTGTAGGCGAAAAATGTCTATTGATTGCAGAGAGCGCAGGCAAAGAAATCGCGATAAGTGCAGACGATTTTAACTGATAGCACGATTATATTGCAAAATGATGCCACAGCAGTGCTGTCATGCGCTTTGGCGCTTGAATGTGGGGGCGCGCCAAACGCTGTGAATGGGGGCGAGCCAGAGCTTTTGCAAGCGGGCGAGCTATGGAAGCGGATTATTGAGTGTCGTCTTTCTTAAAATGCATATTTATCCCTTTTTAAGCCTGCGATAGTTATTGGGCGACACGCCCATAATCTTTTTAAAAATGCGAGAAAAATAGCAGGAATCAAAAATACCATAATCTGCGGCAATTTCTTTAATCGAGCGGTCAGTGAAGTACAATTCTTTGCTGGCCGCTTGCATTTTCATATTCAAAAAGTATGAAATTGGGGAATGGTTTGTTGCAGATTTGAACAGCGTATGCAGATGAGAGGAGCTGAAATTGGCGGCTGATGAGATTTCCGCAAGGCTCAAATTGTGTGTCAGGTTCTGCTTCATAAACAAAATCGCGTCTTGTATCGCTTGGTCGCCTTTCACCGTGAGCTGCAATCCGATTTGCTTTCCCGCTAAGCTGATAGCGGCAAGAATGGAAGACGCATACTGGCAGACTGCGTAATATTCTTCGCGTTGGCAAGGCAGTTTAAGTATGGAAAAGATATTTCCGAATTGATTCACAATTTTATCGCTGGTTTTGCTATCAACGCTGAGCGGTTGCCTTTGCATTAGCATATCACTAAGTGACGCTGCCATGCTGCCAGAATAATGTAGCCAGTACATACTCCAAGGAGCTGCCTCACTTGCTGCGTACTCATGCGGAATGTCTGGAGGCAACACTATGGCCTGTCCTGAATGCAAATCAACAGGTTTATTATCGCCAAGTCTATAGTATCCGCTTCCAGCCACACAATAAAGCAGAATACCTTGTTTGCAACCTTTGTCGCGCACTCTATAGTGATTTTGTGCATACGGAAAATACCCAATATCCGTTATATGAAATGATTCAAACAACGGGTCAGACTGAAAGGAATTTGTAATCTCACGCTGAAATACAAATAAATATTGGTTCTCAAAACCATCAGTTTTTTTTAAATTATTCATGGATTTAGTCTATCATAACGCTAATTAGAATACAAGTTTGATAATCGCTAAAATGATATAGTCATTATTTTGTTCTTTTTATACAAAAAGGCGGGAGGTTCATTCATGCCCTGAATAAACCTCCCGTTTAATCATTTGTTACAGATTGAGATTACTACTTGGGTTGACGATGCAGTCGCAGTAATTCGCTGTCAAAGTCACCTTTTAGCGGCAATTGCAGACCAACTCGCATCAAGTAGCTGCCGTGGAAACACTTTTCGCTTCCGTCAATTCGATAAATGCAGTTCTCGTCGAGCCCCATTAGTTTGATGCGCGGGCAACGGTTTCCGAATTTAGCGGAGTGCAGGAATGCAATTACCACAACTTCATTTCCATTGTCGCTTACATATTCAACAGCGGAACACTCGCTGGTGCGAGGTGAGAGAAGCCGATAGATTTCACCGCTTTGAATGGTGCTGCGAATTTCTTTATATTGGGCAACAAATTTTGCACATTCATCAACTTGATGTAGCGAAAACTTTGAGATATCCGCTCCGATTCCAAGCCCTCCGCACATTGCGGAATGGAATTTGAATTTCAGGGTGCCTCGACCAGACTTTCTAGAATCATCTGGAGTATCAGTGACCCAGCACATCATATTTTTGGGCGCATAGAAATTAGAAAATCCCTCTTGGATGAACAACCGCTCGTACGGGTCAGTGTTATCACTTGCCCAACTTTGGTCAGCGTAACGCAATATACCGAGGTCAATTCTTCCGCCGCCACCTGCACAAGTTTCTATCTCGACATTAGGAAAATTGGCCTTTAAGTTTGCCCAGATTTCGTAAAGAGCATCTACATGTGCGCGCCAGTAACAGCGCTTTTCGTTGTCACTTATTTCTTTCAAGTCTGCAATTGCGCGGTTCATGTCCCATTTTAGGAAAGTGATTTTATGTTCAGTCAAAAGTGAAGTGAGCATTTGGGTTAAGTATATTTTAGCTTCAGGTATAGAAATATTGAGCACATATTGATTTCTCGATTGCATCGGCTCGACATTATCCAGCCTGTAAATCCAGTCAGGGTGCTTGCGGAATAAATCGCTGTCAGGGTTCACGGCCTCAGGCTCTACCCAAATTCCGAAGTCCATTTTCAGTGAATTTACATATTTTATCAGCTCATCAAGTCCGTTTGGAAATTTTTCGCGGTTGACAGTCCAGTCTCCAAGTCCAGCCTTATCGCTATTGCGTGCGCCAAACCAGCCGTCATCGACGACAAAAAGCTCCACACCCATTTCAGAGGCGATTTTTGCAAGATTTTTCTGTTCCTGTGCATTCACGGCAAAGGTAGTCGCTTCCCACGAATTATACAGCACTCGCCTGGGGGCGTTAACGATGTTCCATTGTCCAAGTTGAAATTTGTGTAGCTTGCGGCTCATTTCGCCAAGACCGTTTTGAGCAAACCCGAATATAAATTCTGGAGTGGAAAAGCTCTCGCCATCTGAAAGGGTTTTTGCAAAATCGTAGTCGTTCATGCCGCCTGTAATGCGAGTGTTTCCGAAAATAGTTTTTTCCACTGTGATTTTCCAGTTGCCGCTATAGGCTAACATTCCAAAGCGAACCTCGCCTTTTGTTTCGTCTCCGCATAGCTCTGATATAGCGAAAGAGGGGTTAAAGTGAGGGCCTGTGATACCTCTCCGCGATTGCATGGTGAACAAGCCTGTCTCAACAGGCGCATCAACGATTTGGGATTCTCCCGCCCATTTTCCGGTCAGGTAGCGTAGATAGCCATTTTCGCCTTGAGGCAGACATAAGGCTGCCGACTGAAAATTGCTGATTTCAATGGTTTCACCCTCATTTTTCAAGGTGGCACTGCGAGATATAATATCGAAATCGCAAAAGACCTTATAGTATAGTGTCAAGTGAATGGAGTTGCATTTATCGGCCAGATGCACCTCCAACGTTTCTACACCGTTTTTGCATTCGGCAATTTTGTGGGATATATACTGCAAAAACAGAGCTTTGCCTTTAACTGATAGGCATGGCTCGACAAAGCTTCTGCCGTTGTGACAGACATATTCCTCGCGCTCAAGATTAGTGTCCCAGTCAAAGGAGCTGTGGCTATTAGCTCCAAGAAGCTCAGCGCAATCCTCGGCTGCAATTGCTCCGCCCCAATAAAGTGATTGCAGATATTCTCCAATGCCAAAGACATAAGACATATGGCTTGTCATAAGATGAAATATTCGATTTTTTTCGTTAAATAAAATCATGGTTTTCCTCCGTTTATTTATACTTTGGCGGCCAATTTCCGTGGACTGCGATTAGCTGTCTGCACCCATAAATGTAATCTTAATTTCAGCAGCCCCTTTTCAGATATTAATATCATAATATCATGTAAAGTTCTATATCGCTATTGCAAACTGTGTGAGTTACTTGATACAATGTGTCTATATTAATTTATGAAATAGCGAACTGTAAAAATCATAAAATAGTCCATACTGTTTCAAATTTTGTGTATAGAAAAGGCCACCATGCTTTGTTATAATAAAGAAAAAAGTGCAGGTGATTTGGCTATGGTAAAGATTTGGCAACAGCAGCTTACTATCCCCACATATGATGTAGGGGATATGGATAAAAACCCGATGTTTCTGGAGAAACGGGTGTATCAAGGCAGTTCTGGTAAGGTGTATCCGTATCCTGTAATTGACAAAATTTTTGACGAGAAACACAACAAGGACTATACCGTCATTTTCATAGAAAATGAGTTTGTGCAAGTTCAAATTATGCCCGAAATTGGTGGGCGCATTTACCGCGCAATTGATTTAACTAACGGATATGATTTTGTGTACCATAACCATGTTATTAAACCGGCATTAGTTGGTTTGACTGGCCCTTGGATTTCTGGCGGCATTGAGTTTAACTGGCCGCAGCATCACCGCCCCAACACATTTGGCGCGGTGGAGTATCGCATAGACGATTCAAAAGAAAGCGTGAAAACCGTTTGGCTAAGTGAGCGAGACCGCATGTACGGCACGAAAGTTACAACAGGAATCTCGTTGCGCGATGGAGTGTCGGCAATTGAAATCACGTCAGAATTGTTCAACCCCACTGGCGAAGCGCAAACATTTCTTTGGTGGGCAAATCCAGCGGTTGCAGTGCACGATGAAACGCAGTCAGTGTTTCCACCAGATGTACACGCTGTAATGGACCACGGCAAGAGAGATGTATCCAACTTTCCAATTGCAACAGGCACATATTATAAGATGGATTACTCAAAAGGCGTGGATATTTCGTGGTACAAAAATATTCCTGTACCAACTTCCTACATGGCGTATCATTCCGACTATGAGTTCGTCGGTGGATATGATTATCGCGCGAAAGCTGGCATTTTGCATGTGGCTGACCATCATGTCGCACCCGGCAAAAAGCAATGGACATGGGGAAACGGTGAATTTGGCAAGGCATGGGACCGCAATCTGACAGACGAGGACGGCCCATATATCGAATTGATGACAGGCGTATTCACAGACAATCAGCCCGATTTCACATGGTTGCAGCCATATCAAAACAAAAACTTTACGCAGTATTTTTTGCCGTATAAAGAGCTTGGCTATGTAAAATGCGCAAATAAAGATATAGTTATGGCAATGGACGTTGAAAATGGTGTCGCCAACGTGCGAATTTACGCTACACGCAAATTGGACAACGCAAAAATCTTGCTTAAAGGCACAAAAATCTATTTAGAGGACACAAGTACGCTGTCGCCAAATAATATTTACATCGCTTCGGTGAAAATTCAAGACGCTGAATACGATTTAATTTTGACAGTTGAATCGTCGGATGCGTACTTGACCTATACGCCTGAAAAAGATGGCATGACAGAACTGCCGAACGCAGCAAAGGCAATCGGTGCGCCTGAGACACTCCCCAACAATGAAGCTCTGTGGCTTGCGGGTCTGCATCTCGAACAATACCGACATGCAACCTACGAGCCAGATCCCTACTATCTCGAGGGGCTAAAGCGCGACCCGCACGACTTGCGAATTAACAACGCTTATGGTAATTTGCTGTTGCGTCGTGGTCAATTCTTGGAAGCTAAAGAGCATTTTCTAGTCGCAAAAAAGACAGCAACACGCCACAGCCCAAACCCATACGACGGCGAAGTGTTTTTCAATCTTGGCAAGGCATTTGAATGGCTGGGCGAGAAAAAAGCAGCGCTCGACGCATATTACAAAGCCACTTGGAGTGACGCTTGGAAAACCCAAGGCTACTTAAAGCTTGCACAAATCAGCGCGCGCAAAGGCGAAACAAAACAGGCAATCGATTTTGGATATTCGTCTTTGTATAGCGGCTACAAAAACTTTGCGACACGCGCTTCGCTGACAATTTTGTTGCGCAAACATGGTGATTTCGATGCCGCATTGCGCTTGGCAAAAGAAACCTTGACGTTTGACGCAATGGATTTTGTTGCACTGCGTGAGCGCGATATAATTGTTGATGATGCAGATTTACAACAATCTGCACAACAAATTTTGCGTGCAGATGTGCACAATGCGATTACTTTGGCGCAAAATTACGCGGTTATCGGCGAATACGAACAAGCAGTGCAAATTTTGGATGAAATGCAGACTGCCACAAAAACGGCGTATCCTATGATGCTCTATTATCGTGCGAGCTGGCTTGGTGTGCTTGGCCAAGATGCAACTTCCGGATGGCAAGACGCATCTAATGCAGACAGCGCCTATTGTTTCCCATATTCACTTTCGGATTACATGGTTCTCAATCAAGCACTTGATACGAACCCGAAAGATGGCATGGCGGCGTACTATCTTGGCTGCTTCTTATATGACAAAAAGCGCCCGTGTGACGCTTTCGATATGTGGAAGCTGGCGGCTGAACTCAACCCGAAATTCGCCACAGTACATCGTAACCTCGCGCTTTGCTATGCAAACAAAATGGGGGATTACGCCAATGCGCGAGTTTGCCTTGAGACAGCGTTTTCCCTTGACCGCACAGACGCACGCGTATTCTACGAGTTGTGCGAGTTGTACCGCAAAATTGCGTTGCCACTACAAGAACAGCTTGCTATCATGGAAGAAAACATTGCGCTCGTCAAAAGCCGCGATGACCTTTGTGTCGCTTATGCAGATGCTCTCTCTTGCCTTGGCAAGACGCAAAAGGCATTGGAGTTGTTGCGCGACCGCAACTTTCACCCTTGGGAGGGCGGCGAGGGAAAAGTGCCGTCCTTGCACCGTAATGCTCGCATTGCAATAGCAAAAGAGCTCATGAAAAACGGCCAAAATGAGCAAGCGATTGAACATTTGGAGAATGCGTTTATCTATTATGAGAACTTCGGCGAGGGCAAATTGTATGGCGCGCAGGAAAACGACATTTGGTATTATCTTGGGATTGCATTGCAGTCTATTGACAAAGCAAGAAGTAAGCAAGCGTTGCTAAAAGCAAGTGAGGGGCTTTCAGAGCCTACTGGTGCAATGTATTACAACGACCAACCGCCGTACACAATCTACTTTCAAGGTCTTGCCCTGCGCGAACTTGGCGAGGAAGATGAAGCAAAATCCCGATTCAACAAACTGATTGCATATGGTGAAAAACACATATTTGAAAAGCAAGTTATGGACTATTTCGCCGTAAGCTTGCCAGATTTTCTAGTATTTGAAACGGACTTAGATGTAAAAAATGAGATTCACTGCAACTATATGATGGCACTTGGACACTTAGGTCTTGGCCACGTAGCACGAGCCAAGGAACATCTTGCGCGAGTATTTGAGCTTGAACCACACCATTACGGCGCTTTGACGGTCACGGCAGAGTTGCACGCTCATTGATTATGGATTATATTTTACAAAATGATACGTTAAAAGTAATTATATCTGAGCTCGGAGCATCCGTTGTTTCTGTAGAAACAACGGATGCTTATGGCATTTCTCATGTTGCACTTTCGCCGAAAAGTCGCGATAATTTTGCACATGGCACATATGCCGGAGCGTTGATTGGCTCGACCTCTGGCCGAATTCGAGATGGTAGATTTGTAATAAACGGCAAAGAAATTATTCTCACCCAAAATGATGGAAAGCAAAACTTGCATGGCGGGTTTAATAATTTATCGAGGCAAACTTGGCGAACAGGGTATCTTTCAAGTACTGCAATAACGATGACAGTCTCACTGCCAGATGGTTGCGACGGATTTCCTGGCAATCGCACATTTGCTGTTAGTTACTCGTTGCATGACAAAACTCTGCGCATGGAGATTACGGCTGTTTCTGACGCGACCACATTTGTTGACTGCTCAAGCCATATCTATTGGAATCTAAGCGGTGATTTTTCAAAGCCAGCGACCGACCATTTGCTGCAAATTCCTGCTGATATCGTAAATTTTAACGATGAAACTCATGTGCCCGTTTCATTGCAAAGTGTCGTTGGAACACCATTCGATTTTCGCAAACCCAATATCATTGAACAGGCGATGGCAGAGCCGCACCAACAGCTTCAAAGTGCGTATGGATATAATAACTGCTTTGTGCTTGATAATGGAATTCGGAAAGCGGAGAGCTTGAACAAAGCCGCCGTTTTATCACATACTGCCACAAACCGCAGCTTGCAAATTTACACAGATGCCCCCGCTATCGTGTTTTATTCAGGCGGATATCTTGATAGCACACTGATATTGCAAAACGATGTGGCAGCAGTGTCGTCATGCGCATTGGCGTTTGAATGTGGGGGTGTGCCAAACGCCGTGAATAGGGAAGAATCTGAGTTTTTGCAATCGGGTGAGCGATGGAAGCGGATTATCGAGTATCGTCTTTCTTAAAGTACATCTTTGATATGCAAATTGCTGATAAGATTTTGCACTATAATAGCGAGAAACAATTTGTCGCGACGAAAATGAGTTCTGCGGCACATTTTTCTTGCTCAGTATTTAAATCCATCTTCGATGATACGAATTTATCAACGCCTAGCGATACAATATCATTGTGAAATTGCACCGCCGAAGCATCATCGCTAGGGCTGTAACTTAACGCGGCCGCAATGCCAGTGCATATTCCTTTTGGGAGAATGCCACTCTTAAGGCAAAGCTCCAACGCACCCCAAAAGCGATCCTCACGTTGCAGTTTCCTTTCGGGTTGGCTACATACGCGCTTGATAGGGTCGCGAAGCCCTTCATTTGCAAAACGTACAATCAAATCTTCAACATAAGCGCCAAGTTCCTCAGGTTGGAGGCTAAAGGAATCGGCAAGTGCGTGAGCTGCTTCAAGCATACATTGCCTGACTATGCTTATAATCCGCTTATCTGACATTGCCTCATACACATAGGTATATCCACAAATCCATCCAAGATAGGAGCAAACGGCGTGTCCCGTGTTGTGTATATATAGCTTGCGCTGAATGTAAAATGAAAAAGGGTGATACGGAATCATGCTGTTAATTTCTGGAACTGGAGCGCGAAAAGCAGCGCTGTCAACCGGTAGCTCGCAGTATGGCTCTACAGAAATTAGCAATGGATTTTCTTTTTGCTGATTTTCTGTTGGCGCTGGAACCATTCGCCCAATTGAGGTTTCGACAAATCCAATTTTGTTGTGAAATTCTGCTTGCAAATCGAGCGGGATTTCTTTTTCTATTAGTCCACGCAAGTAGGTATCGCCGTTCATCTTGTTTTCACATATTAAAATGTCAAGCGGAATCTGGTTGTCATTTGAAAGGCGCTGGCATATGCCCAGCGCAAGTGTAGATGCAATTCTGGGCAAATTGTTAACGCCAACACAAGTAGCCATCAAATCAGCGTTTGCGATTTCGTTTATGACGGCAGCAGAATCTAATCCATTAACAGCGCGAACATTTTCAATCTGGACAATTTCATTTTTATTTGAAGCAACAATTCTGATAGGGTAACATTTTTTTCGGTTGAGTTCGTCAACGGTTTCGGAGTTTACTTCAATAAAAACGACATCATAGCCCGATTGGCTAAATAGTTGTCCGATAAAACCACGGCCGATATTACCAGCCCCATATATCAACGCTTTTTTCAATTTCTGTCCTCCTGTCCAGCTTTCATCAATGTACAAAATTGCTTATAAGCCATGTTCCATTTTTCGCATTCTGTCGGTCTGTATTCTTTCATTGGAAAGGAATTTTTAATCATCTGCCTGCCATCGTCAAGATTTTTGACAATACCGAGCGAAATTGCCTGCACAATTAAATTGCCAATTGCCGTTGCTTCAACAGGACCGGCATAAATTGTGCATCCTGTAGCGGACGCAGTAAACTCGCAAAGCATACTATCTTGTGCTCCTCCGCCTACGATTTGAACTGTATTTAACGAAATTCCACAAACCTCGGATTGTAGGGAAAGACACCATCTATATTTTAGAGCCAAGCTTTCCATGATAGCGCGAACAAAGCTGCCAACAGTTTCTGGAGGAGTTTGCTTTGTACGGATAGCGTAATCACGAATTTTTTTAGGCATTTCTCCTGGAGTTGCAAACTCTGGCGCGTCCAAATCAATCAGGCAGCAAAAAGCTTCCGCTTGCTCGCCCATTTCTTGTAATTGCGCAAAAGAGTAATCACTGCCTTCACGTTTCCATTGTCTGCGTATTTCTTGAAGTACCCACAATCCAGTGATGCTTTTTATAAGATTGTATTTTCCATCTAAAGTACCCTCGTTGGAAAAACCGTGTTTGAATGCTGCGTCGCTGAGCACTGGTTTTTCGATTTCTCTGCCGATTAGCGACCATGTTCCACAGCTTATCACTGCCATATCCTTTTGCGCTGCTGCAAAAGCTGAATGCGTATCATGAGACGCGGTAGCGATTACTTTTGTTTCCACACCGATTTCTTTCACAATTGATGGTGATAACTCTCCCAACAAGCTACCCGACTTAATGACGGTGGGAAGTATGTTGCAGCTTAATCCAAGAGTATCTAGAACTGCGTTATCCCACTGCCTGCTATGTATGTTTAGCAATTGTGATGTTGTTGCGATTGTGTATTCGCATCTCGCATTACCTGTGAGAAAATATCCAAACAAGTCTGGGGTGAAAAGCATGCGCTTTGCATTTTTGAGGATATCGGGGGCGATGCGGCCTAGCTGATAAATCTGAAATATAGTATTGAATTCCGCAAATTCTAAGCCAGTAAGTTCATATAGCTTTTTTGCTGGAATCATATCAAGTACAGCGTTTTTTGCACCACTGCCTAATGTGTTGCGGTAGTGCCGAGGGTTTTCAAGCAAGTCTCCGTTTGCATTCAAAAATCCAACATCCACGCCCCAAGTGTCAATTCCAATGCTTTCAATGCTAGTATTTCGTTGCTTTGCTACTACGAGACTTTGTTTAATTTCGTGAAATAACCGCAAAAAGTCCCAGTAGAAAACATCTTTAAGCATAACTGGGTCATTTGAAAAGCGGTACCGCTCAATTAGTTCGATTTTCCCATTTTCAAAGCAGCCAGATATAGCGCGACCACTTGACGCGCCAAAGTCTAGTGCCAATAACTCACGCATGAGCCTTACCTCCCAACTTTCATTTCCAGTGCGGCAATCGCTTCATTGAGCCGTATCCCGCCGTGTGGTATAAACTTGCGCCAGTACGATGCAGATTCTTTTAGGTCTGATAAAAGCTCACGATTGTAAGCACCAGTTCCTGCGAAAATTTCTAGCGTGAGATAAATATCGCCACAATTTTCTGGCATGCCCTCCTCTTGTGGGCGGCTATAAAAGGTCTTTAATGCACGCAAAACCTTTTCTCCGTCAATTTTGCCGGAGGCGTTGTTATTCTCTGTAAATGGTAGATGTGCCGACTGCCGCCCGTTTGTCTGCTGAAGATGAATGATTGGCGAATACCCGCCTAATTTTTCCAGCCATTGATAAGTATCACAATCTTCCTCTGCCGCAAACAGCCACGGATATTTTTTCATTTCTTCAAGCATTGCATCTGCTTTTGATGCAGATGTTCCCATTCCATCAAATATTTCATAGGTGGATTTCGACCCTAGCCATTTTGCCTGGTTACTCTCAATTCGCTTGAGCAATTCTTCGCGTTCGGGCATAAGGAAGCGCGACTGCCCGCTTTGGTGGCCTGTGTCAATTGTAATATATAATGGTGCTTTTGCCTCGGCTGTAACCTTGCGCATGAGTTCATGTGCGCCAACTATTGTAAACGGCGGCTGATGCGGGGTATACATTTGCTCAAGCGCGAGAAAATTGCAGCCTACTCTATTCGCGTGTGTACAAATATCTGAAAGGTCGGCAGATAAAGTCTCGTATGCATCGGTATAGGCTTTTTCATCCTGCAAAATGCTATCTGCGAAGGCGTGGCAGAAAAAACCAAGCCCGGCACCCAAACCAGCAGCGTATTCGACCATTGGTTTAAGCCATTTATCTCGCATACGAGCGCGTACGTCAGAATCAGTGTGTGCCAGTCCTAATGTGCTGTATGTACCATGGCCAGAATATAAGCTTGCAACTTTAACACCAGTTTGCACAGATGCTTGCCTAATGCGCTCGCTGTTCAGCGACAAAAATTCATCGCCATAATATAGCGGGTCAAATTCATTGTCGGCACTTGCCTCAACGTTTTCTATGCCCATATCGCGAATCAGATTCATCCATTCGACTGGCTGAGACCATCTCTTGGAAGCAAAGCAGTTATCGATTGCCAAATGCAGCATTGGGTCATGCATCTTAAATTCCGCCTTTCAATATATCAATTAATATTTATGTTTATGATATATTTTATATTATATTCATGTGATTTGCCTTTGTCAACATGAAATCAAAATTTTGATAAATGCCGAATAATTCAATAATTAACCCAATTGATATGTATTTTTATATTGAAATAAAAAATGAATTTTGTTATATTTTAAGTCAAATATATATAATAAAAAAATGCCACCGAAATAATATCGGTGGCATTCATTTTGTTTTAGTTTTCCTGCTATTTAATTTTTTCGGAGTCTACAGATTCGCGCGTTTTTGAATATGCAGATGTAGAAGATTTAGGGCTTTTTACGCAAAGACACGTGTACAGCATATCAAGCATCGTAACCTGCCCCATAAACAATGGCATATCTATATTTAGGAACGTGCTGCCGTTTCGAGGGGTTGTATAGAGACTGTAGTCTGACACCTTTGCTAAAGGCGAAATGGCAAAGTCGGACAAGCTGATAACCTTAACGCCGTTTTTCTTTGCAAGTTTTGCAGCTTCAACAACATCACTGGTACGGCCTGATGAGGATATAGCAAACAATACGTCGTTTTCATCAAGTAATGAAACCATCATGCGGTAAAACGTTGAATCGGCGTAGTATTGGCTTGGAATCCCGATGCTTAGGCATTTTGTGGCTGCGTACATTGCACATATTCCAGAAGTACCGCTACCCACAAAACACACCTTACGCGCTGCTAATATCTCATCAACCACGGCATCAACCACCGATATATCCATGTAAGTCAAGCTTTCGTCTAGCACCTTATACGCAAGGCTGTAAGTTTTTTCGCAAATCTCTTCAATTGAGGCTGACGCATTAATATCTAGGCTACTTATAATTTCGTTGACATCTTTATTGCTCGTCAGATAAGATACAAGGCTCATGCGAAATTCTTTATATCCGCTATAATCAAGCTTTTTGCAAAAACGATTAACAGTTGCATAGCTTGTTGCTGAATCTTCAGCCAATTGTTCAATGGTCATATTTGCGGTTTGATTGGGATTGTTCAAAATATAATCTGCGAGCCGTTGCTCCGCCGATTTAAGGGAGTCGTAAACGCTTTGAATTCTAGGGAGGCAGTTGCTTTTTTGCAGAATAATTTTTTTCATGTTGAACACTCCTGAAGTGTAATATTGAAATTATATCATTTTTTCCAAGTAACTCCAAGATGTTTTTTACAATTTCTTTAAGTTGCGCACTAATCGTTTCAAATAATATGAATTGTTATATCACTACTTCTCTAAATGTCATATTAAATATATCAAAATGTGTTGCAGCAAACATAATAGTATAGTTACAGTTTATGAGCATAAATAGTTAAAATACTCACTGATAATAGTAACTTATGTATTTATTGTAAAATAATTAACAGTTAAAATTTATAATTAGATATAAAATAATTTTAATTTATGATATAAAATATATTGAAATTTATAATATAATGTAATATAATAAAGCTGTCAACTTTAAGCAAGCCATGAAATATAGAATCGAGTAAATGAAAAGAGGGGTAAAGAATGACTTCCAGAGAACGTATCATTGCCGCAGTAGAACACAAACAGGCTGACAGAGTACCTCGTGACCTAGGCTCAACACCGAGCTCAAATATTTCGGCAATAGCGTATAACAGTCTAAAAAAAGAATTAGGTATCACTAATGGAAATACTCGCATTTACGACGTTTGCCAGCAAGTCGTTATTCCAGAAAATGAAATTCTTGAGCGCTTTAAAATTGATGTGCTAGACATCGGGAGAATGTTTAACACATCTGCTTCTGATTGGACCAATACAATTCTTGCTGACGGAAGTGTAGCGCAATATCCAAGCTGGTTCAAGCCTGTCAAGCAAGCGGACGGCAGCTATTTCGCATACCTCAACGACGGAAGGCTTTCCGCGAGAATGCCTGTCGGCGCAACTTTTTTTGACCAGACTCTTTTTCCATATGAAGACGAATACCCAGATAATTTCAAAAATCTAGCTTCCGATATGGCCGCCGTTCAGTGGAGTGCATTCACTCACAGCCCATGGGACCATGCAGCAAAGCCCGATTTTTGGCAGCAGATGCGTGGGCAGGCACTTCATTTACGCGAGACTTCAGATAAGGCGATAATGCTAGTGATTGGGTGCAATCTGTTTGAATGGGGCACTTTTTTGCGGCGCATCGACAACTTCCTAATGGATTTGTATCTTGAGCCTGAAAAAGTACATGAATTGGTTGACGCACTCATGGAGCTACATATGGCGAACCTCAAAAATGCTTGCGAGTATCTCGGAGATGTTGTTGATATAATGCGTTTCGGCGATGATTTGGGCATGAACTCTGGGCCACTGATGGACCCCGCTCAGTACAGAATATTTTTCAAGGAAGGTCATCGGAAATTATTTGAGTATACAAAAAACCATTCCAAGGCAAAGACTTTTTTGCACTCCTGCGGTTCCATTTACAGAATGCTTCCCGACCTCATTGAATGTGGATTGGATATAATCAACCCTGTGCAGACTAATTGCCTTGAGATGGAACCTGAGCGTCTTAAACGTGAATTTGGCAAGGATATCACGTTCTGGGGCGGCGGAGCAGATGTCACAAACCTCTTAAACCACGGGACTCCGCAGCAGGTGAAAGATGACGTAAAACGTAGGCTTGAAATTTTTACTAAAGATGGCGGATATGTGTTCAACTCTATACACAACATTATGCCAGACCACAGAGCGGAAAATATTATTGCCATGTATGACGCAGTGGACGAGTTTGGTGGGTACTGAAATAAAACACACCGAATGTTCAAGACTGTAAATTAGTTATAAAAAAATGAGGTGGCGTTAGTTTGAAAAGAGAAAATAATTCTCGTAAAACGTTTTACAATATGTTGTTCGCGCGTGGAGAGGTCTCAGTCATCGCGGGAGTTGTTGCTTTGGGCATTGTTTTTACCGCCTTTTCCGATAGTTTTTTGACCTCGTATAATATGTTCAATATAAGCCGCACAGCCGCGCTCTATATGATTATTGCATTGGGACAGGCGATGGCACTAATAGTGGGCGGCATGAACCTGTCTTTGGGGCAGATAGGCGGAATGACTGTAGTTGTATCAGGATACTGCATGTCCACGCTGGGGCTCAATCCTTTTGTTTCAATAATATTGGGGATTATAGCTGGCGTTATGGCTGGTTTTATTAATGGGGTTCTCATAACGGGCTTGAGGCTCAATTCTTTTGTTGTGACCCTTGCGACGTCCTTTGTCTATGCTGGAATCATCAATGGTATTTCTAGGGGCTCACCGTACAACGATATCCCCAAAAGCTTCACGATAGTGGGGCGCGATGGCTTCTTGGGGATTCCAATGTTACTGTGGTTATCAACTATTACATTATGTGCAGTGGGTTATGTTTTCAAATATACCGTTACTGGGCGCAGATTGTTAGCGACTGGCGGCAACCCAGAAGCGGCTAAAATGTCGGCAGTTAACACGAATAAGATGACCATATTGGCAAACATGGCGTCAGGGCTATTTGCTTCCATGGCAGGCTTGCTGTGGATTTCGAGAACAGGCTCAGCGCAACCCTCAACAGGCGTTGACTGGATGGTTATATCTTTCGCTGTGGCGGTAATAGGCGGAACAGCGCTAAAGGGCGGCGGAATCAACCCAATAGGCATATTTTTCAGCGCATTCCTTATTGTAATGGTGAAAAACGGGTTGGTCATGCTTGACGCCAACATCTATTTTGAACAAACATATTTAGGTCTCATCTTGCTTCTGGCTGTATCGCTTGAAAGCATTAGAGCAATTATGGAATATAGAAAGACAAAGCGTTTCCTCAAGCAAAACGAAGCTCAGCAGGCTTAAAGTGAAAATTATGATTAGTATTTTATTTGGGGAGGTGCTTTCATGCTGGAGCTAAAGCATATAACTAAACTTTTCCCCGGTGTTGTGGCATTGAGCGATGTTACCGTGAGCTTCATGCCGGGAGAGGTTCACGCCCTTATGGGCGAAAATGGCGCAGGAAAATCTACTTTGATGAAAATTATCACTGGTATTTACCAACCGGACAAAGGGCAGATATACATTGACGGCAAGGCGGTTAATATCCGAAGCTTTCATGAGGCGGTGAAGCAAGAAATTAACATGGTCAGCCAAGAGATTCAGGTTATCCCTGACGCTACTGTAGCTGAAAATATAGTGTTGGATAAAATTACTTTGTTTCGCGCTAAAGGACGTATTGATTGGAAGAAAGTAAATCAAACGGCAAAGACCTATATTGAAATGGTGGGGCTTAATCTTGAGCCAGATGAAAAGATTGGCGGTCTCACTGCTGCACAAAAACAATTGATTCAAATTGCCAAAGCACTGTCATCAAACGCCAGATTTATATTGATGGATGAGCCAACCTCATCGCTTACAAAATTTGAAACCGATAACTTGCTTAAAATACTTCTCAGGCTGAAAAGCGAGGGAGTTAGCATAATCTTTGTTTCGCACAAGATTGATGAAGTTATGGAGCTGTGCGATAAGGTAACTGTATTGCGAGATGGGCACTATATAGACACAAAAAACATCGCCGATATAAGCAAGCAGGATATAATAAAGATGATGATAGGGCGAGAAGAAAACGAGAGCAGCCTCGGCTTTTTGAATATTCAAGATCAAAATGTTTTTGATGTTAAAAACCTCAACACATACGGACAATTCAAAGATTGGAATTTCAATTTAAAAAAAGGCGAAATTTTGGGATTTTACGGACTTGTAGGCTCAGGTCGAACCGAGCTTGCAAGATTGATAGTCGGGGCAGACCGTATGGATAGCGGCGAGGTGTATGTAAATGGCCAGAAGGCCGAAATAAAATCGATACAGGACAGCCTTAATAAGTATAAGCTGGGCTATGTTACAGAAAACCGCAAAGAGGAAGGACTTATTCTCTCAGACAGCGTCGCAAGAAATATTACTATTACAATATGGCAGCGAATTTTAAATCGACTTCGAAAGATAAGCACTAAAGAAGAAAATAAGATTATTGGGTTTATGATTAATAAGTTGCAAATCAAAACCCCTTCGGCTGCGACTAAGGTTAGCAATTTGTCTGGCGGCAACCAGCAAAAGGTAAGCATTGCAAAATGGCTTGCTGCTGACTGTGATATCCTAATAATTGACGAGCCGACTGTTGGAGTAGATGTTGGTGCAAGAGAATACATACATGAATTGATTTGGAGCCTTGCAAAAAATGAAGAGAAATCAGTAATCTTAATTTCATCTGATATGTCAGAGATGATAAAGCTGGCGCGTAGAATTTTGGTATTCCGAAATTATAGCATAGTCGGGGAAGTAGTTAACGTTGACAGCCAAGGAAAAAGCTATCAGGAGGTGAGTGATGAAATCGGCGCGCTGATGGCGTAAATAGCGAACAAATTCTATGCGGCACTATTTGAAATGCGTTCATATTAAGAAGGAGAATATTAGAATGAAAAACAAGTTAAGCATACTATTGGCTTCTGCAATGCTGATTGCCATGTTCGCAGGTTGCACAAAAGCCCCAGAAGCGGCTCCATCGTCCCAAAGCTCGGCTGCCGATGCAGCACAAAGCACATCTTTATCCGAAGCATCCAAAGCGCCAGAGGCGGTAGAGTCGTCATCTCCTCAATCAGACACTAAAATCGCATGGTATTTGCCAGCCCCTCACCCATATTGGGATGAAGCACAAGTAGGCATAGACCAGTTTATGTCTGAACAGGGTCTGAAAGTTATCACACAGATTGGCCCTGACTGGACTCAAGCGAGCGAAAACGAAAGAGTTGAGGCACTTATTGCACAGGGTGTAAACGGCTTAATTATCTATCCTTGTGATGCTTCAGGCGCAAACGGCTTATATGAAGAAATTAAAAAACGTGGTGTGAACATTGT
>JAVBKH010000068.1:0-3154 GCA_031554155.1 Oscillospiraceae bacterium | reverse complement strand
GTGACCTTGCCATTTTTGAATGCCTGACGCTTACCCCAAGTCACATTTTTGCTTATAGATTCACTTTCAGCTTGGGCGAAGCCGCCGAAAAATGTTATAATCAACTCACTTGAGTCTTTAGCGGTGTCAATGTTTTCTTTTTCAAAAATAATTTGAATGTTACGCTCTTTGAGCAGACGGATGTATTGCAGGCAGTCTACGGTGTTTCTCGCAAATCGTGATATTGATTTTGCTAGAATAACATCAATTTGACCTTTCTCACAGAGGTTCATTAATCGCATAAATTCTGTGCGTTTTTTGGTGCTGGTGCCCGTTATGCCTTCGTCTGCGAAAATTCCAACCATAGTCCAATCAGAATTTGAAGCGATTTTTTTAGTAAAATAATCAACTTGTGCTTCGTAGCTATTAAGCTGTTCTTCTTGGTCTGTGCTAACACGGCAGTATGCGGCTGCGCGCAATTTGTGCCACTTACGCACGTTGCGATGCTCCTGTGTTTGTTTGGCTGGTATGCATGAGATAATTTTTTCGAGCTGCTCTACTGCTTGCATGACAAGACCTCCTAAATAATTTTTAGATTTATAAGTCGCAATCGGACTTTGCCGTCCTGTTCGACTAAAACTTGTTTAACTATACTGTCAAATATAGCTGTATTAAAGGCATTGAGCGATTTTACATTGTCTAAAGCCATCTTTATTTTATCAGTAAGAGATTGCGGCGAAACGTCAGCGCAGTCAGTATATTTTTGTGCGGCGCATTGGTATAGAAGTCTTTTTGCAAACTCTAAATTTGGGTTTGATTTTTCAAACTCACGGTTAATATAGTTTTGCAAGCGAATTACATCAAGCGACTTGTGGTTTTCAAAAGCTGTAGGCGGGTTTGAAAGCTCTGGATTTGCAATCAACTCATTTAGAGTCAGCATTATGCCGTCGAGAAGCATTTCATCGGTAATGTGCACGTTTGGAATACATTCGATATTTTTACATCGCCAAGTGCCCTCGGTTCGGCGAAAAGGGCTACCACATTCAGCACAAGCTGCTATTTTCTTTATGCTTTTTATACTGGCAGGCAAAGTGTCATTTTGTGATTTCTGATTTTTTATAGTGGCGACGGTATCAAAGTACACCTCGCTGATAATGGCTGGGTATCCGCATTTGCCCATGTATCTGCGGTTTTCGAGTATGCGCTTCACCATTGACTTATCCCATTCAGCCTTACCGTCGTGGTACGGCACTCCGTTTGTGGTCAAAAACTCAGCGATAGCTTTGTAAGATGCACCTACGCAATACTGATTGAATATTTCTGCCACTACATCGCTTTCCTGAACATGAGGCGTTATTTCACCGCTTTGCAGGCGATACCCAAATGGTATGTATCTATTTTTGCTCACTGCACCGCTCAATCCTTTCTACTGTCTCAGTAAACTCAACTCCGCCCAGTAATCGGAATGTTAGCTTATCTTGCTCTGTGACAATTATTTTATCAACTATTTTGGCGAACATATCAGTATCAAAATCTGCGACAATCGTGGCATCTGTGTCCATAATTTCGATAAGCCGTTTCAAATCCGCTATTGTGTGGTCGTCCTCGTCCACATTTGCAAGCTCGCGGCGCTTTTTTCTAAGGTTTGCCACCTTTGCTGCGAGTTGATTGGATTGCTCCATAAAAAAAGCAGAATCCATGTATCCTTTCGACCGAAGCCGATTGAGTGCATGATTCTGCTCGTTTAGTAATGCGATTTCTTTGTCGATGTCGCCAATTCTGCTGTCGCTTGCGGTGCATTTTGCGTTGAGTGCTATGAGTCCGTCGAGCAAGGGTTGAAGTATGTATCTATAATTGTGTTTTAGTTTTGTGTACATGCGCATGAAAGCGGAGTAAAAATCGGACTCAGGTATTTGTTTGATTGGGCATTTGGACTTGTTAAGTTTGTGTTCGGCACAAACCCAATATCTAATTCCGCGGGTATTTCTCAGCCTGAAAGTGTGGCCACATGAACCGCAGATGATTTTACGACTTAAAGCATGACGATTTTGTTCTGGCGGTTTATCATGAACATTGCGCATGGAATTTAATTCATTGGCATGGTCAAAATCTTCTTGGCTTATAATGGCAGGGTGAGAGTGCTGAACATAGTATTTATCCATTTTGTCGCGATTTCTAACTTGCTTGAATGGAAGCGATTCAGTTTTATATGTTTTTTGCAGTAACACATTGCCTGCATATTTTTCATTGCACAAAATACGAGTAATTGTCATGTGATTCCAGTTTGTGTTGCCATCACGTTTTTGGACTTTGGCGCAGGTCAGTTTGTCAGCGATTTGTTGTTTTCCTATACCAGAAAGATAATCAGAAAAAATATGGCGAATCGTCTGCGCCTCAACCTCATCAACATATAAATTGTTATCTACAAGTCTGTATCCAAACGGTGCGCGGCATGTTATGAAGTCGCCACTTTTTATTCTGCGCTGGTAGCTCCACCGCATATTTTTTGATATAGACAGCGATTCTTCCTGTGCCAGCGATGAGAAAATGTTTAGCATTAGCTCGTCGCCAAGAACTGCGGTATCTATATTTTCCTTTTGGAATAGCACTGTTACTCCGAGTAGTCGAAGTGACCTGACACATTCAAGACAGTCTCTCGTGTTGCGAGCAAACCGTGAGATTGCTTTCGTGATGACACGGTCAATCTTGCCACTGCGACAGTCCTTGAGAAGCCGTTGAAATTCTATGCGCTTATCAGTGCGAGTTCCAGTTATGGCGTCATCGGCATAAATGTCGACAAGCTCCCATTCAGGGTTTGCGCTGATTAACTCGGTATATGCATTGACCTGTGCAAGAAAGGAGTTCTGCTGGTCTTCACTGTCGGAACTTACACGGCAATATGCCGCAACTCGCAGCTTGTCAGGTGCTAGGGTTGATATAGGATTTATGACTTTCACAGCTCTTATCACGGCTTAAACTCCTTTCTCTTTAACTACACAATACCAGAATTTCGACACGAAAGCTATCACACTATGTACTAAAAATTAGGCGTCATAGGTTTGCAAATTTCAGCAAAGCGTTTTGCGATATTTTGCACTTGTTCTTGGGTCAATTTTCCGCTTGATTTAAGCATTTTTAGCACATTCAATGCTTTGGTGTAGTTGATGTCATCAAT
>JAVBKH010000164.1:0-3595 GCA_031554155.1 Oscillospiraceae bacterium | reverse complement strand
CAGGCGGCTTTTACCTCTCACCAGATGACGGTGAAACCCTAATAATACGGCCGAAAGAACAATTCGACGGTGCAATGCCCTCTGGCAATTCGGTCGCCGCTTACTGCCTTGTTAAGCTGTCAGCACTCACAGGCGAAAAACGATGGACAGAAGCGGCTGACGCGCAGCTTGCTTTTTACTCGCAAATGTTTACCCACCAACCCACTGCCTGTACCTTTGCGCTATTGGCACTCGTCCACGAGGTCTACCCCACTCAAGAGCTAGTCTGCGTCGCAAAAAGCTTGCAGGATAAAGCCAAGCTTGCGCTTGAATTAGGAGGACTGTTCTTGCCGCAAACAAGCGTAATCGTCAAGATAGACGAAGATACCAAGAAACTTTCGAAGCTTGCACCTTTTACTGCGGCATATAAAATATCCGATAGTGAGCATTTTGCATTCTATATTTGCAAAAACGGCTCTTGTAGCACACCGTTTCATGATTTAGATGAACTAATACAGCAATTATCAATATAAGTTATTAATACAAAAAACGCCAAGGTGAAAATCTTGGCGCTTTTTTTCTAACTTTTTGTAAATTAATAGTAATAGTGAGCAAAGTTCATTGATTACATTTCCAGAAGCTTTACAGCGTCCACATATGCGGCGATTCCTTCCATAACAAGCTTTGCTTCTTTCATTGCGAGAACTACCGTGGCGGGACGGTGAACAACGTCGCCCCCTGCAAAAACACCTTTGCGTGTAGTCATGCCATATGGCCGCTCCTTGGTTATCACATAGCCAGTTTTGTCCACTTCTATACCGAATGTGGTGGAAACAATTCTATTTGCAGGCCGCGAGCCAACGGCTAAAAACACTTTGTTTGCGCTAAGAACTTGTTCGCCTTGGTTAGTCTTTACCTTTAGCCCAGTTATCTGGTCATTTT
Source organism: Oscillospiraceae bacterium (assembly GCA_031554155.1). GTDB lineage: Bacteria > Bacillota > Clostridia > Oscillospirales > Ruminococcaceae > WRAV01. The sequence goes on along the minus strand of JAVBKH010000164.1, from coordinate 2,674 downwards.
CGCCAACATATTCAAGTGGAGTGCACTCCCACAAGAATTGTGCGCCGTCTGCAACCGCGCTATCGTATTCGTTTTTTAGTGCGGGCATAGTCTCTTGTGTACCTCTGTAAATCACAGTAACGGACTTTGCACCAAGATGCAGCGCGGAACGTGCAGCGTCCATTGCAACGTTGCCACAGCCAATTATCAACGCGGTATCGCCCTGCTGTACAGGAACTTCTTTGCGCTCAACTTGTCCGCTATTAAAAAGCGAAATGATGCGTAATAGGTATGAGGATTGAATAATTCCGTTAAGCTCTTTATTAGGTAGGTCAAGTTCTTTGGCAACTGCCGTTCCCGAGCCGATAAACACAGCATCATATCCTGTTTCAAATAGACTATCCACTGTAAAATCCACGCCAACTGTGCGGTTGGTAACGAAGTTTACTCCGTGTGCTTCTATTTGCAAGATTTCTCTGCGAACAACTTCTTTTGGCAAACGAAACGCTGGTATTCCATATAATAGCACACCTCCAGGCTCGGGTAGTGACTCATAAACTGTTACGTTGAACCCAGCTTTTGCCAAGTCGCCAGCAACAGTTAGCCCTGCGGGACCAGAGCCAATGACTGCAACCTTCCCGCGGGTTTTAGATGTAATATTATTTTGTCTTATCCTCATTTGGAATGAGAAATCCGCAGCAAAACGCTCAAGTAATCCTATCTTTATGTGGTTGCCTTTTTTAGCAAGCACACAACTGCCCTCGCATTGTAGCTCGTGAGGACAAACTCTGCCGCAAACTGCTGGCAAATTGCTTTTGCGTTCTATAATGTCCATTGCTTCGCCAATGTTGCCCTTTGAAATAGCCTCGATAAACTCTGGGATATCATTGCCGATTGGGCAACCTTGTTTGCAGAGAGGTTTTTTGCAGTTTAAGCAACGGTTAGCTTCTTTTATGGCTTCGCGTATGCCATAGCCTTCATTTTCTTCGTTGTACTTTGATATACTGTTTTCTGGCATAGTGTTTCTCCTGATTATACAGATTGGTGTTGATATTGTATACAATTAATGGGAATAAGTCAATGACTAGCCCTACATGTAGCGTGGCTCTTCTTTGAAATAGCAGCTAGGGTTTAATTTTGAATTGAGAGTGTACACGCTTTGTTCGGTCATTTATGCAGGCCTTATCTCCCTTGATAAGTTTCAGGTTTTAATACAATACCTATTATTTCCATAATCAATTTGCAAAATGTATTGACAAATAATATACTTAGCAGGACAATGAAATACGTGTAGACATTGAACCCATGATAATTGTAAGAGGACTCATGCTATCCATATTGAATATGTATGTAATAAATTCCGAATCCAACGGCAATTTTGACTATAAAAAACTTGAGAAACAAACACTTGATTTATTCTTAAATGGAGTTATTAATAGGGGGAATTGAATAATGAGCAAGCTAACCATATTTTTTTATGAAATCGGTAAAGCAGATTTGAGCCTTGTTGGCGGCAAAGGTGCCAATTTAGGCGAAATGACACGGGCAGGCTTCTGCATTCCCTTCGGTTTTTGCGCCACCACCAATGCATATAAGCTATTTGTTGAAGAAAATGGTTTGCTTAGTTTTATTGCAGAAAAAAGCAAAGCGGCAAATTATGAAAATGTAGCTACTATTGGACTAGAAATTCGCGAGAAATTTTTGGCAAGCCATATGCCAAAAGAAGTTGAGCAAGAAATCACCGCCGCCACTGAAAAAATCGGTGAAGATTATTTTTACGCCGTACGCTCAAGCGCAACCGCCGAAGATTTAGCTTTTGCTTCTTTTGCAGGTCAGCAGGACACTTATCTCAACATAAAAGGTGCTGCAAATATTCTTTATAATATCAAAAGCTGTTGGGCTTCCCTTTTCACTGATAGAGCCATTTTATACAGACTTCAAAACAACATAGAGCATGAAAAAGTCTTGATGTCCGTAGTTGTGCAAAAAATGGTAAGGCCCGCTGTTTCTGGCATCATGTTCACCGCTGACCCAGTAAGCTTTAGCCGAAATATTGTTTCAATTGATGCAAGCTTTGGCTTAGGTGAAGCACTAGTTTCAGGACTAGTCTCCCCCGACATTTACAAATTCAGCAAGAATAGTGGTATTATCTCAAGCAAAATAATAGGCGAAAAGAAAATGGCAATTATTCCAAACGAAAACGGCAACACAGATAAAATAGAAATTAGTGGCGAAAAATCAAATGCCCAAGCTTTGACTGACAATCAGATTATCAAGCTTGCCAAGCTGGGAATGACTATCGAAAAGCATTATAACGCTCCGCAAGACATTGAATGGTGCCTTGAAAACGATGAGATTTACATGGTTCAAAGCAGAATTATAACCTCACTTTTCCCTTTGCCAGCCCCTCAACCCAATGATAATTCGCTACACCCTTATATTTCATTCGGTCATGCTCAAGTTATGACAACAACAATGTCGCCCATGGGCATATCAATTATTCAAACTATGTTGCCGTTTAATAAGGCCGTGAAAAGCAGCAATGATTGCAAGTTTTTGTTGCCTGCCGCTGGTCGTTTATATGTTGACATTAGTCCCCTTTTGCAATTTAAGCCTATTCGCAAAAACATGCCGTCATTTCTCAAAAACGTTGATGCGTTAATGGGTGGTGCGCTAGAAACCCTTGTTAATCGCC
>JAVBKH010000235.1:0-8332 GCA_031554155.1 Oscillospiraceae bacterium | reverse complement strand
CTCCAATAAGCAGTGCGTACCTTCGTAAACATCCCGCATACCGCACAGCTAAATATCGGTACAAAAATGTTTGACATAGTTTCATAAGCAGTTTGGCTATTATTAAAAATTTTGCTTGAAATTAGTGAGTTTAAGGGCACGACCAGAGTCTCAGCCGCTACAAGCACTAAACAATAAAAGATGACTGCAAAAACTTTCAGTTCCAAGCGGTCGCTGTATATAAATATCGTTGAAATTATTATTGGCACAACCATGTAAAAGAAATGAAGAGGCGTAAGACCAAAGACAGCTTCAGCTAAATTTAATGCTGTGATGTTAAAGACCAGAGCTAGGACACTGGGGAAAAGACTGTGGTATTTTCGAGTTAAAAAACGATTACACAGCCAAAAGGCGAAAGATGGACTGATAATATTTGCGATAAGCTGACTAAACTCAAGCTGACCAATCATTTTAACCCACCTCGCCATTCTTGTAAAGTAGGTATCTTTGTTTAATGTAACCCCGCTTGTGCTTGCTAAGTGGCACTCTTGCGCCATTTGAGAGAGTTACATCAATTGTGTCAATGCAATGAATATAGCGCATATTTACAATAAACGACTTGTGGCAGCGCACAAAATTTTTTTTACCGAGCGTAAGCTCCAAGTCGTTGAGCTTAGCGTAATGCTTGAAGCTTTTTTTCTCGGTGTGTGCTGTCACTACTCGCCCCAAAACATCAAAATACTGTATATCTGCAAGCTTTAGTTTGATGTTGGTTCTTGCGATTGTCATGCTGTAAAACTCACTTGAAATAAAGTGATATTCTTCGACTACTTTTTCGAAAACATAATCAAAATCCTTTTGCACAAAGGGCTTGATTAAAAAGCTGAAAGCACGATGTGTAAAAGCATGGGGGATATATTCGGCATATCCAGACATGAATACGATTATAAGCTCTTTGCCATTTTCGCGCAATCTGCGGCTAATTTCCCATCCGTCTAATTCAGGCAGACGAATATCCAGAAAAACCGCGTCAAAGTCACAGTCTTTGCAAGCCTCAAGCAGAGCTTGACCAGAGGTATACTCGCAAAGCTCAACCTGCTCACGAGAACCGCTGCAAAAGCTAGCAAGAGCAAGCTTGAAGTTGTTTATAAATATTTCCTCGTCGTCACAAACAGCAATCTTCAAGCTATACCTCCGCTACTGCTTAAATTAATTAAATGCAATGCCCTTAATTGGGCTGGATTGATTGTTTAGCAGAAAATCAATGGAGTCGGCAATATCGTCCAAATCCCCACCGTAGCCTATCGCGCGACCAATCGCATAGGCCGCGAAATATTCCCGCCAACTATTATACATGCCTACCGCATTGTATCCCGCCTGTTGAATATAGCCCCAAGCCTCTTCCTCATTAATAAATCCAGCAAGTAGGCTAAACCTAGCTATGTAACATGTTCTGCCCAAATCCCAAGCAGAAACCGTGGTTATGCTGCGAAGTTCGTTTTCCGTGTAGCCAAATTTATCCATAAGTCCACTAAGTGTTAATGGGTATCGAGCGTATGCGCCTTTAACATCGCCACGAGCGCGGGGATTTGCTGAGAGCATAGCATCTTCAACGCTTACTCGATTTATAATGTTCGTGTAAATTGGGTCAGCAAAATCTGTGTGGCATACACATTCTACAAGTATTTGCAATGTGTGGAGCGCATCTTCGCGATTGTTAATGCTCCACATGCTGGAAATTGATTTCCTCGCCGATTCAGGGGAGCGACCCTCAAGCTTTAAGGTTCGGCTAGATTCTTGATTTTGCGTCATTAGAACCGCGCCATAGCACAAAGATTTTATTTGAGCAGGAGAGACACAGTTTTCATGTTCAAATTGTAACATATTTTCGCTCGAATACCAAGGCGTATCGTCGTCTTCGTCGTCCAAAACAAATTCTGCGTCTTCTTTTTTGATTTTTACCGATGCAATTAGTATCATGATAATCGCGACAAGTGAAACTACTCCCAATACTACTACCGAAGCCCATGCGAGATTTATTATCCCTGGTGCTTCCTTAAAAACGCCGTCAACTATCATGGTGGGGTCTAGCTCGTACTCCGATATAATTTCTTTCAGTGCAGCTTCGTCGTCGCTAGAACGTTTTTTTATTTGCCCCCAAACATCGCTTACATCGTATAAATCTGGAGAAACCATAAACGACCTTTTTGTGATATATTTTTTGTATACCAAAAAAACGCGCTGCTCAGCGTCGCTCGGGTCAATGAACAGGCAGTAACCGTAATAACTCTGGTCAGTTATTTGGTCTTTGTCGTTTTTAGTGCTGACCTCAACGCCAAGTCCCGTATTAAACAGTTTAGCATTTACAAGGCTTGCGTTTGGAAAATGGCTTTGAAGCCTCTCTTCAAATGCTACTACGCTTTCAATTGGCGCAACCTCGAACCACCTAAAGCTTATGATATACGCGAAGCTTGCCAAGGCTGCAACCAAAACTACTATTGCAATAATACGTTTTTCTCTCATCTTACAATCCCCCATAAGTATAACATATTTTATAAATGTTATCATAAATCCCAAGATATAAGCAACAAAAAACAAATTCAATGTAGTGACTGGTCGCAAATTGTAATAAGAGGGTATTTGCAAAATTATTATTTGCTTTAATTATTAGCACAAATATGGTAAAATTAAACGGAGTATATCAAGCATTAGGGGGATATGTTTTGGTTGTATGTGATTTTTGTAAAAGCAAATATCAAAGAAATGACCTTGAATTCTGCCCAGGCTGTGGCGCAAAATTGACAAGAATACCAGACCCGCCAAAGCCACCCACACCGCAATATGTGCCACCAAAATATGAGACTTCTTCAAGCGCGAAAACCTTGCGTCCTGCTGCTCTTGCAGTGTTTGCGGTGATTTTCGTAGTCTGTGTTATGGTTGCTGCAATATTTGCTGGTATCAGCAAATCGAAGACGCCGCCAACAATACACGAATACCCGCCAGACGGGCCGCTAAGCTCCGAGGTCGACGAGAGACAAGTGCTAAATGGTGAGATGTTGACGAGCATCATGCAGGAACTCCTGCCAAACGGTGAGATTACCGCCGAAGCTGTAAAAACAGTTACATATCTTTCAATATATGAGACAGATACTGAGTTAACAATTGGGTACAGCTTTGACGCTGCTATCACTGATGATTACACACCGCAGTATGCAATGTTCCCAACCTCGTCAGATTCACGCGCTATGCTCAACGGCGAGCTTTTGCAAAGCGGGGACTTGGATAAATTCGAGAATCTGCAATATCTTGAAACTAACTATAGCTTTCAGGCAAAGCAGCTAGCGCAATTGCACTCGCTAAAATACTTGGCCTGCAATTACAGCGATGCCGACTTGTCGGGACTTGAATCCCTCGAAGCTCTTGAAGCCTTGAATATGGATACATACAAAATGACTTCGCTTTCTGGAATTGAAAAGCTGCCAAGTCTCAAATCTTTGGCACTTGAACGCTCAGACGATATTGATTTAGCTTTATTAAAGCAATGTTCTAAGTTGAAGTCACTTTCCATAACAAATTGCGATAATCTAACAGGATTAAGCTCAATAGGGGATTTAGGCGGGTTAACACAGCTTGAAATCGTGGACAGCGAGGACTTGGACTTTGGCTATATTGGCAAGCTTAAAATGCTAGAAAGCTTGACGCTTTCGAATACAAAGTCAAAAACTCTTGCATTTGTGGGTGAGCTGCCAAACCTTAAAACGTTGACGCTAGAGCGAAATTCCGACGCCAAAATTATGCCATCATTTGAGCGCGTGACTGCACTTGAGGAGCTTACATTTGACGCAATCGAGCTGGAGGACGTAAGCTTTTTGTCGCCGCTTGTTAACCTCAAGCGCTTAGCTATCTACAACACGCCGTCAGTCGCGCCATTTGCTGGCATGACTAAGCTTGAGGAGCTTGAACTTTCGCCAGGTTACGCGGTGGAAAGTCTTGCGCCTCTTGGTAACATAACAAGCCTTAAAAAACTTACTTTTATTCAAAATGTTAGCTTTACGCCGTATAACAACAGCACTTTTGCGTTTTTGTCGCAGCTTACAAATCTTGAAGAATTAAGCCTTGCGAATTGTGGGCTTTATTTTAACGCAGACCCTGTTTATGGGTTGGCTAAGCTTAAAGTTCTTGATTTTTCTGGCAACACAGCTTGTGGAAATTTTGCAAGCATCAAGAACTTGACCGCGCTTGAAAGCTTGAATCTCGCGAAAACTCACCTTGCACAGAGCTTTTATGTGGAAAGTGACGGTTTTATAACTTCAATCGGAACTTCTGGCGAGCAAACCGTACAATCGCAAGTATCAAATCTTGCAGCCCTTAGCAGCCTGAAAATGCTGAACGTTTCGAATACGGAGCTTGAAGACATCACATTTGTTAAGAATCTGAAAAACCTCACCCATTTTTACGCCAACGACAACTACATAACAGATGTTTTTGTTTTGTCAGAGCTTCCGTCACTTCGAGTGGCAGACCTTTCCGCCAACGCAATTTCAAATTGGGAAACACTTGACGCACTAACTAATACCGAGATAATCGGCAAGCCGAAAGGGTAAGATTATGAGAGTTTGCAAGTTTTGTGGTAGCACATACTCCGATGATAATATGGAAACTTGTGCGGGCTGCGGCGCTAAGCTTGAGAAGCTAGAACGGGCGGCGTATCAACCCACACCGCAAGTAACGCAAAAAGCGCAAGTTCCCGTAAAAATGATTGTTGCAATAGTCGGCGGCAGTGTTGCGCTTTTAGCGGGTATGGTATTTGCGATGAACGGCTTACGTGGCATTGGCGGAAAGCCTGAGATAGTAAACCCAACGCAAGTTAACGCGGTTGAAAGCTCGGTGAGTGAATCGCAGGAGGGCACACCGCTAATCGAATTCGGCGAACAAACAGGGCTGATGCTGGAAAAAATTTACGGCAAAGCCCCAAGCACCATAAACGCAGCAGACCTTGCCAAGCTAAAATATTTGTGCATAACTACAACCTCCGACAGCAAGGTGCGTGTAAAATACATGCTTGACGGCGACGCTGCTCCGCAGGATTTGGGATTTGACTTCACGCGAGATTTGCTAAGTCAGCTTGAAGACTCAAATGACTTGGGGTCGTTCACCCACTTGGAGGTGCTTGACTTGCCAACTTATGTTCGTGATATTGAAGCGCTTAAATCAATGGACAATTTAAAAGAGCTGCACTGTATGCAGCCATCTGAGACAGATTTTTCTATTTACGCAGAGCTACCCGCGCTTGAGCGTCTGTATGTACACGACACCAACCTCAAAAATCTTGACGGCATTGAAAGCCTAAAGCACCTGACTTATTTATCGCTTACGGGCACGGGAATAACCTCCCTTGAAAAACTGCCACAGTTGGAGCGGCTTGAGGGCTTAGAGCTTATCAGTAACCCCAAGCTCACCGATTACACACCCATTGAAAAGCTGTATAGCCTTAAGACTTTGAAAATTAGCGACAAGGAAAGCGCAAACTTTATGTTTATTGGTAGCCTAAAAACCCTTGAGCACTTGGAACTTATGGCAATTAGAGCCAAAAGCTTTGAGTTTTTAGGCAAGCTACCCAGCCTCAAGTCCTTGAAATTGGGGAACAGCGTTGCGGTGACGCAAATGCCCTCGCTAGAGCGCATGGCGGATTTGGCGGAGCTGTCCATTGAAATGCCAACAATGGTGAATGATGCATCATTTTTAACACCAATGACAAAGCTAAAGCGGCTTGACTTGCGGGGCGCGCCCAGCCTAGAGGCAATCCGCGGCATGAGTGAGCTTGAGGAATTGAGCGTGTCTGCTTTTGGCAGCCCTGCTGATTATTCGCCAATCAGGAGTCTCACAAATCTAAAAAGCCTGACTATATCGGGTGTTCAAGGCAATGGGCTTACCTTTGAGCAGGGCTCACTTGATTTTTTGTACAATCTGCCATTGCTTGAGGAGCTAACCTTTGCCGAGCGTGGTTATATCTATGCCGACCCGATTTTCGCCTGTAGCTCTCTTCGCAGCTTGACAGCACAAATGGCTGTTCTAGGCGGCGAATTTACGAACATTACAAAGCTTCAAAACCTTGAGCATCTTGACCTTGGCTTTACTGAAATCATCAAAAATGCTACCAGCACAGGCGATAAGGCTTTGCTGCGGGAAAAAACCGCTGCAATCGGCAAGCTTAGCAAGCTAAAGTTTCTTGATTTATCGTCGACTGGTATTGGCGATATTGGCTTTGTGGTGGGACTTTCCGACTTGAATTACTTTTACGCAAGCAATAATTATATCAGTGAGGCTTTTCCGCTTTCGGAGCTTGCAAGGCTAAAGCAGATAGATTTATCCGATAATCCTGTTGAGGATTTGTCCTCACTGGAAGTTTTGCAAAACACACAAATTATCAAATAGGGGTGAAAATATGGCGCTGTTCAAGGTAATAAAGTACGACGGTCCAATTGGAGTTATGGCTTGGAAGTTCCCTGGCACGGAGTTCAACACGCTGTCTCAGTTAATAGTCAACGAATCGCAGGAGGCTGTGTTTTTCAAAGGCGGTCAGGCGCTCGACGTGCTTGGAGCAGGAACGCATACGCTGCACAACAGCAATATCCCAATTTTGTCAAAGCTTGTTAATTTGCCTTTTGGCGGCAAAAGTCCGTTTTCTGCCGAGGTTTGGTTCGTCAACAAGCTTTTTGTGCTGGATTTAAGATGGGGTACAACCGCGCCAATTCAAATCCAAGACCCTAAGTACAATATGTTTTTGCCAGTCCGCACATTTGGCAGCTTCGGTGTGCGCATCACCGACTCTAAGCGATTCTTGACAAGCTTGGTCGGAGTTTCGCCCGTTTTGAACGCGGATACTCTCTCGAATTATTTCACAGGCATACTAATGAGCCATATTTCTGACTGCATATCTAGCTATTTAGTCATGCGCAAAATCAGCATACTGGAATTGAACGCATATCTAAACGAAATGTCGGCGGAAATTTCCCACACCGTTGAGCCGATTTTTGCAGAATATGGCGTGTTGCCAGTCAATTTCAGCGTTATGTCTGTTAACATGCCAGAACATGATAAAAGCGTAATCAGCCTTAAATCTGCGCTTGCAAAACGTGCCGAAATGGATATTATCGGCTATACCTACGTCCAAGAGCGGTCGTTTGACACACTTGAAAGTGCTGCCGCAAACGAAGGCTCAGCAGGTACTTTAATCGGCGCAGGGCTTGGGCTTGGTATGGGCGCTGGCATGGGCACAGCCTTTGGTGCGGCAATGGGTGGAATTGCACCGCTTGATGTTACAGCAAAGCAACCCGTAAAGTTCGCCTGCACCGCATGTGGAGCTCAAAATGACCCCACCGCCAAATTTTGCGGAGGCTGCGGAGGCAAACTTGAAAAGGTTCAGTCGAGCTTCTGCCAAGCATGTGGCGTGCAACTCAAAAATGGAAAATTCTGCGCCGAATGTGGAGCACCTGTTGGGGGTGGAGACAAATGAGAAGCTTACGCTATCGAACCATAATATCTGTAGTATTGATAGCTACAATAGCGTTTTTGTTCTGGCAGCTCGAAATGTTTGCGCAAAATATGCTAGGTCTTCAAAAGCTTAGCTTGATTAGTCTTGGTGTGCTTGCCACCTTGATTTTGATACCGCATATTTCTAATGGGCTTCACCCTCCCGCAAAAATTGCAGCAGTGGCAACTGCTGTAATTTTCAATATAGCAAGTGTAGGTGTGTTTTTTTTATATGGCAAGGCTTTTCTAATTACTGCGGTAGTCTCACTTGCAGTGTGCTCCATAATACTGCTTTCACTTTTGCTGTTTTATTCTAATCGAAAATGACGCCATAATGATATGTCAAAATGGGAAATAATTACCCACGTATCTCCACCACGAAGCACTTACCAAGGAATAAATCCCTTTTGTTTAGACAAAACTTCGTTATTACATTTTTCTGATGTGAGCAAGAAATCCTCTACAGATACATCTTTTTTAAGTTAGAAAACAAAGTAATATTAAGTATACAGAAAGAAAGAGAGAACCTATTATTGCTTTTTTAGCAAATTTTTAGCAAGTCAGAATTTAAAAGCGTACTTATATCAAGCAAAACATTTGTCAAAGATGCTCCATATCTATAGCAAAGGAGAGCGGTTATTCTCTAGCTTGCACATTGTTTTGTCTACTTGTTTTCAAGTGGTCAATTGAAAAGTGAAACGCAATAAGCCTACGCGAAACGCAACAATGTACATGTCAAAAGTACGGTATAGCATCTTGCAATACAAGAATTTGGATATTACAGGGATAAGATAAGAAATCAAGCAGAGAGTCATGCGCG
>JAVBKH010000117.1:0-9249 GCA_031554155.1 Oscillospiraceae bacterium | reverse complement strand
AAGTGCAAGAGCAGTGAGAGCTGCTGAGCCGATTGCAAAGCCTTTTCCCGTGGCAGCAGTCGTGTTGCCAAGGCTCTCAAGAGCATCTGTGCGTTCGCGAACGTGTTCGCCCATGCCGCACATTTCAGCGATGCCGCCTGCGTTATCGGCAACAGGGCCGTAAGCGTCAGTTGCAAGTGTAATGCCTAAAGTCGCAAGCATACCCACAGCGGAAACACCCACGCCGTACAAACCAGCGTCAAAGCTAAGCGAGCCACCAGAGGCGTAGTAGCTTGTTAAAACTGAAGCACCGACAACAACAACAGGGATTACAGTTGAACGCATTCCAAGCGCCATTCCGCCGATGATTACGGTTGCAGGGCCAGTGGTTGTTGTGCCTGCAAGTCTTTGGGTCGGTTTATATGTATCGGAGGTGTAGTATTCGGTGCAGACACCAATTAGAACACCAGCCAAAAGTCCCGATAGCACTGCAACATAAATTCCTACTTGATTTGAAGGAAGCGTATATTGAATCAGCGGAAAAGCAGCAACTGCGATTAGGCCCGCGGCAATATATGTACCTTTTCTAAGAGCTGAAAGCAAAACCTTTTGGCTTGCTTTTTCGCCAGACTTGATGAAAAACGTGCCTATAATCGAGGCAATAAGACCAAGAGCGGCCATAACCATTGGCAGCATTGCGCCAGCGAAGCTATAGCCTGCTGCAACAGCAAGAGCCATTGTAGCTACAATTGAACCAACATAGGATTCGTACAAATCCGCGCCCATACCAGCAACATCGCCGACGTTATCGCCGACGTTATCAGCAATAACAGCGGGATTGCGCGGGTCGTCTTCTGGAATGCCTGCTTCAACCTTACCAACAAGGTCAGCACCGACATCGGCAGCTTTTGTAAAAATTCCGCCGCCAACACGCGCAAAAAGAGCCATTGATGATGCGCCCATACCAAACGTAAGCATTGCGGAGGTTATTTGCTGAATTTGAGCGTCACCAGTCAAACCTGCAAGAAAAACATATTTAAGCAGGATATACCAGACAGAAAGGTCAAACAAGCCCAAACCCACAACGGTGAAGCCCATGACAGCACCAGAAGAAAACGCAATCTTTAGGCCTTTGTTCAAGCTTTCGTTTGCTGCCCAAGCTGTGCGCGCGTTGGAGTTTGTTGCTATTTTCATTCCAATGAAGCCAGAAAGTCCTGAAAAAAATCCACCCGTAATAAACGCAAAGGGAACAAAAGGATTGAGATATTTTAGGAAAGAAAGGACACTTAGAATCACGAACATTACAGCGAAGAACATTGCGACGCCTTTGTATTGTCTTCTTAAAAATGCATTGGCACCCTTGCGGATAGCGGCTGAAATTTTAATCATTTTTTCAGTGCCTTCAGGTGCTTTCATAATTGTCTTTGCAAGATAAAAGGCATACAACAGCGCAATTATAGAACAAATCGGAACAAGGTAGAAGATAGCGTCGGTCATGGTTCAAAACTCCTTTTACTGTTATTTTTGCTTGCGTGGGCAGCGTGTTGTCATTAGTTGGGTGTTTGTGGAAACTTTCTGATTTTTTGCCTCTTATTGTACAATCTTAAATAAAAAAAATTAACCCCATTATAATTTATTATAAATTTTTTATATATCCATGTCAACGATAATGCCGTCGATTTGTAGGGATATACAAAAATTGAGCACCAAGATTGTGCATTTGACTTTTTGAAGATTTTTAAAGTTTTTCGGCTATTTTTCGCGCAAGTTGTTGAAGTTTGCGAATTTTGGTGCAAATGATGGTAGAAGTATGCAAATAACTGTGATATATTATATTTAAAGTTTGCAAGAGATAGGCGGAATTATGAAAAAAAGAAAGCTGATTATCGACACCGACTGTGGAAGTGACGACGCTGTTGCAATTGCAATGGCCATGTGTGAGCCGAGTGTGGAAGTCCTAATGTTCAGCACCGTTTGCGGCAATATTTCGGTGCAGCAAGCGACGACGAACACGTTGACTACCCTTGAATATGCAAATTCATATTTCCCGCCTGTTTATGCGGGCTGCGAAACTCCGCTGCTGCGAAAAGCCAACTACGCAGTTGAAACACACGGGCAGGACGGAATGGGAGATTTGGGCTTTGTGCCTCGTCTGCTAAAACCCGCTGACGGCAATGGAATTGTAGAAATGCTTAAACTATTGCGTGAGAATGAGCAGGACGAAATTGAAATTGTGGCTTTAGGGCCGCTTACAAATCTGGCCGTCGCACTAATGCTAGACCCTGCTGCAATGAGGCGTGCCAAGCGAATTTCAGCAATGGGAACGGCAGGGCTTGGAATTGGCAATGTCACACCCGTTGCAGAGTTCAACATCTGGCATGATGCAGAAGCCGCAAAAATGGTTTTAGACTTCGGTATGCCTCTATTTTTCGTGGGTTGGGACGCGTGCCTTGGGGACGCTATTTTTGAAGCCGATGATATCGAAACTATAAAAAATTCAGGAGTGTTGGGACGATTTGCCATAGAATGCAACCGTCAGCTTTTGGAGATGAATGTCAGCCGTTTTGGCAGACCTGTTCTCGATTTGGCTGACCCTGCGGCAATGGCTGCGATACTTTTTCCCGAATGCATCAAGACCGCGAAGAGTTACGCTTGTGAGGTGGATACAAGCGCAGGCCCAAGCTATGGTGCGACCCTTATCGACCGCTACATGGAGTTTGGAAAACCCGCAAATGCGGAAATTTGTTCGGCACTTTTTGCCGACAAATACAAACAATATTTGACAAAACGGCTATTAAAAGTGTAATCTATATAAGGAGACAATAAACATTTAGCGATAATTAGTCCATATTTTATGGCTTTACCTGTCTGCTTTGCTTTTGCATGGCGGCTTTGTCTCCTGCAAATTAAGAAGTCTAAAGGGACAGCGTCCGACAACAGTGTGACAAAACAAAATTGCTGTACCTAAAACATTTATTTCGAGGAGGAAATTACTATGGCTAACTTGGCAAAAAAATATTTGATTAAAAACGACTTTTCAATGCTTGCTCTCCTGCTTATTCCTATCGCTGTTGCGATTAATTTTGTTGGCGGACAGCTTGCTATTAACCTAAAACTACCTTTTTACCTTGACACGATAGGAACGATACTTGTTGCAATGCTGTGCGGTCCTTGGGTGGGCGCAGTTGCGGGCCTTGTTACAAACGTGATTATCGGGATAACCGACCCGACCTTCTTCCCATTTGCAATCGTCAGCATCGCTCTTGGCCTTGTTACTGGTTTCTTAGCACGCAGCAATTTTTTTAGCACATGGCCTAAGAGAATAATTTCAATTATACTTATGGCGCTCGTTTCAATCCTTGTAGCAGCGCCGATTGTTGTCTTGGTGTTCGGTGGCATGACTAGCTCGGGTACATCACTTTTCACCGCTACAATGCTTGCAACAGGCTCTGGCATCTGGAAAGCGGTATTCTCGACAGAGCTTATCTTCACTGTGTTTGACCGCATTATCGCAATAATTTTGACGTTCCTTGTCATAAAAGTTATTCCCACAAGAACGCTTGTCAAATTTGCTTGCGGCGAGAACTACATCAAAAAAAGCCGATAGACAAAGGCCTAACCAATTAAAAGGAGGGCTTTTGGCTTGTGGCGTGAAAAGCTTCGCATAAAAAAAAACAACCCAATTGCAGGATTATACCCATTTGCAAAGCTTTGGCTTTTGGCACTGTATTCGGTTTGTGTCATCGTTTTATCAACTGCTAAGGTAGGCGGCTACAGTGTGTATTTAATAGCCGCTGTCGCAGGCCCCATAATTCTTGCAGCAGCAACAGGTGTTTTAAAAAAATTTCTAAACGTCTTTTGCAGGATTAGCACTCTTGCAGCCATTATTTTAATTACGCAGTCAACTTTGTTTCCAGACGTTGTTTCTATAATCTCAATACCATTTTTTGGCTTGTTTAATATTCATGTTTACGAAGCAGGGCTTCAAAAGGGAATTAGTCTTGCTTTTTCAGTACTTAATATAGGCAGTATTTTTGTTTGGCTTTTTAAATGCACCGAAAATAAGGAGCTTGTGTGCGCCTTTGAGAAAAATGGATTAAATCCAAAAGCCGCGTACGTTTTGCTTTCCACATTGCAAATGATTGCAGTTTTACAGCAAAGCTCTAAGGTTATAATGAGCGCACAAGAAGCACGCGGAGTTGAGACGCAAGGCAACCTTTTAGTTCGCATGAAAGCGTTTATGCCATCACTGATTCCCTTGATTCTCGGCGCAATCAACAACACAGAGGAGCGTGTGCTCACGCTTGAGTCAAAAGGTTTCACAGCGCATTGCCCAAAGACACGTCTGTTCGATATTGAGCCGAACGGCAAAGAAAAATTGGCTGTAACAGTCGCGGCAGCTATAACAATTATTGTAATTCTTTGGAGGGTGTTGCTGTGGGTACTGTAATAGAAATGAGAGATGTCACCTATAACTACCCCTTGACTGATATTCCCGCAATAAAAAATGCCAATCTCAAAATTGAGGAGGGCAAATTCTACGGTATTATCGGGGAAAATGGCGCAGGAAAAACAACACTCTGCAACCTAATCAGAGGTTTTGCTCCCGAGTTTTTCAAAGGTGAGCTAAAAGGGCAGGTGCTCGTTGACGGCAAACCCACCGTGGATTACGGTGAGGGCGAGCTTTCGCTGCGAATAGGATATGTTTTTCAAAATCCGTTCAATCAAATTTCTGGCGTAAAGGATACTGTGTTTGAAGAAGTTGCTTTTGGACTTGAAAATTTCGGTGTTCCAGTCGACGAAATTGAGGCTAGAGTTGAAGCGGTGATGAAGCTCACCAACATCGCGCATCTCGCCGAGAAAAATCCTTTTGCGCTTTCTGGTGGTCAGCAGCAGCGTGCTGCTTTGGCGTCAATAATCGTGTTGCAGCCAGATATTCTGGTTATAGATGAGCCAACATCGCAGCTTGACCCAGAAGGAACGGAAAGTGTATTTGAGATAATATATGAAATGAAAAAGGCAAAGAAAACCATTATTTTAGTTGAACACAAAGTTGACCTAATAGCGGAATATGCCGACGAAGTTTTTGTACTTTCAAAAGGGGAGCTTATCAGAAGCGGAAAAACCCAAGACATCTTGTGCGACGTTTCGCTACTTGAGTTAGGCATACAACTGCCGCAAATTGCAGTTCTTGGCATTGAGTTGCAAAAACGCGGAATAAAGCTGCCATTTATCCCCATAACCGAAGCGCAAGGCGAAGAAGCTTTCGGCAAACTTGTGAGGAGGTTGTAAAATGGCGTATATTTCGCTAAAAGATGTTACTTTTTCATATCCAAACGGATTTGTCGCAGTCGATAACATATGTCTTGATATTGAAGCGGGCGAAAATGTGGCAATCGTTGGTCAAAACGGTGCAGGTAAAACCACAACGGTAAAAATGATGAACGGGCTTGGTAAACCGTCCAAGGGTACGGTCATGATTGGCGATATGGACACAAAAAAATACACCACAGCTCAAATTTCTCGCGTGGTTGGCTATGTTTTTCAAAATCCTGATGACCAGATTTTCCACTCAACTGTAGTTTCAGAGGTCGAATTTGGACCGAATATTTTAAAATTCAACGAACAAAAGAAGAAAAAAATTGTGGATTACGCTTTAGAGGTCACTGGGCTAAGTTCTTTTCGTGAAACCAATCCGTTTGACTTGCCGCTTTCTATCCGAAAATTCGTCACCATTGCTTCAATAATCGCAATGGACAGCAAGGTCATGATTTTTGACGAGCCAACAGCAGGGCAGGATTTGAAAGGTGTGCTAAGGTTATCATGCATTTTGGAAGAGCTTCATAATCAAGGAAAAACAGTCATCACAATCACTCATGATATGGAATTTGTTGCGAATTATTTTTCGCGTGTGATAGTGATGGCGAACAAAAAGGTTATCACCACAGGTTCTCCCAGAGAAATTTTCTGGAATTTTGAAGCGCTGGAGTCGGCAATGCTCAAGCAGCCATATATCAGCAGGCTCTGCAAAACTCTGGGCATACCAGGCAATATTATAAAAATGCAAGAAGCTGTTGATGCGTTGTCAGCGAGTGTTCGCTGAAATTAGTCGCAGCAATTTTGTTGCGGTTAGCAACTTTGGCTAAGTGTTGAATAATTTGCAGCATAAAAAAAGAGTTTTTCGTGTAACTTTCGAAAAACTCTTTTTTTATTTGGTATTTTAAATTAGAAAAAATTATTTTTTCTTTTTAACAGAAACGACAGCCTTATAAACATATGCTGCGATTATCGCACCAATAAGCGGAGCAATAATGAAAATCCAGAGACTCGCAAGAGCGTCGCCGCCAGCAAATAGAGCAGGGCCAATGCTTCTTGCAGGGTTCACAGAAGTGCCTGTGAGAGGGATACCGACAATATGTACAAAAGTGAGAGTCAAGCCGATTACTATGCCTGCGACACTGCTTTTTGAAGGGTCGGAGGTTACACCGAGAATTGTAAAGATGAAGATGAAAGTGAGAATAATTTCGATTATGATTGCGCCGCCTACGCCGCCTGCGTTGGCTATGCCATTTGAGCCAAGTCCGCCAGTCTTGTCAGCTATTCCAAAAGATGTGAGCATCTTGAGCAAAGCCGCCGCTAAAGTTGCACCAAGAATTTGAGAAACTACATAGCCACAAAAAACACCTGCATTGATTTTCTTGTTAATAAGCATAGCAAGTGAAACCGCAGGGTTGATATGGCAGCCAGAGACAGAGCCGATAACATAAGCCATTGCAACGATTGATAGTCCAAATGCAAATGCGACTGCGAGATGTCCGCCATTTGGTTCGCAGCCTAAAAACATTGCGCTGCCGCAACCCATAAATGTCAAAACACAGGTGCCGATGAATTCAGATGCATATTTTTTCATATTGTAGAAGTCCGTCCTTTTTCTTTACTTTTGTACCATTATATATTCTACCAATCTTTGGAATATTAATCAATACGCAAATTGCCCAAAACTAATCAAGAAATTTATTTATAGTTTTTAAATTGATGACTATTTATTCAAGTATAGGTATTATTTGTTACTTAATTTAGATTAATTGTATGAAATTAATAAAAGCAAAATAAAAAACTGTTATAATTGCGCTTTTTTAAAGTACATCTTTTTCAGTGAAAAAAAGTGTGATATAATTACAAACGAACAAAGATTTTGGGAGGATTAATGAGCATGAACAAGCAAATCATTAAAGTTACGACGTGTGCACTTTTTGCTGCGCTCTGCATGGGCTCTATGTTGCCAGCAACAGCAGCCGAGACTGTAGCACCTGATTCAGCTTCGAAGACTATAACGACAGAAGCAGCTAACACAACTAAAACGAAAAAATCGACAACAACCAAAAAAACTCCAAGCCCAATTGACGGAATAATGGAAAAAATTGCAAAAACACAAGAGACGTACAAAAATAAAGACCTTATTGCATGGCTTACCGTTACGGGCACAGGCATCAACGAGCCTATCGCATTTTCAAAGAAAAGCAATTTCTATTACCTTTATAGAGATTTCAAAGGTACAGAGTATCGCCAGATTGCAACTTATCCAAATTGGAAAAATTATCCTGCAACAGTTACTTATCTTGATTATCGCACAAAAATCGGCGAAACTTTTACATCCAAAGGCTCTTCGCACAACTATGTTCTTTATGGACATAACTGGAACAATCTTTCCGAAAAGAACCTTGTTATAGGTGATAAGCCTGGTTACGCAATGTTTGCTCAGTTGCCTTCATATTCAAACAAGGCTTTTGCGGAAAAGAATCCCTACATCTATTTTTCAACAGGGACAAGCCCTGGCGCATGGAAGGTGCTTTCTGTTGCGTATGCAGAAGTAAAGTTTAATTATAATTCCCCCAATCTCAGCGACGCTAACGCCTTGGCGCTGATGAAGGAATGGAAGTCGCGTTCAATTTACAATTTTAGCACAGACATTAAACAGGGCGACCGCTTTGTAACTCTTTCAACTTGTACGAGACAGTTTGCAGGTGTTGGTGAAAACCAGCGTTTTGTAGTTGTTGCTCGTTTATTGCGTGAAGGCGAATCCACAAAAGACCCAGTTACAGTCGAAGTAAATAATGAAATGAAAAAACCTAAGTTCTAGAAGCAAAATTTAGATTATTGCAAAAGGCGGCGTGATTAAGCGCCGCCTTTTGTTCTAAAAACTATATTGCCGAATGAAGTGAACTGAGATTATTTTGCAAAAAGACAGCGTTGCAATTTCAAATATCTATGGAAAAAGGAACCGAGTTAACCTCGAAAATCTTATCTTTTAAATAATTGAGAATTCCCGCGTCGGTCATGAAACTAAAAATAAGTTTGTATGAACATAGAGCTTGATACTTTTGCGCGAAATCTCGATTCATTCGATTTACTCCATACTTGGCGTCACCAACGAGTGGGTGTCCGATTGAAGCCATATGAGCGCGGATTTGATGAGTACGGCCAGTTAACAGTTCAATTTCCAATAAACTGGAGTTTTCACTTTCCTTCAAAACTTTGTACTTTGTAAGAACAGTTTTTGCCCCAAGAGTCGGAGACAAACTAATTTGAACAAGATTCGCATCAGAGTCCTTTGTGTGATATCCCTTTAGGGTGTTAGATTTTTTGTCAAGCTTGCCATGCACAAGGCAGAGATAAAACTTTGCAATCTCACGATTTTTTATTTTTTCGTTGAGGATTCGAAGAGATTCAGCGTTTTTGGCAGCGATAACGATTCCAGAAGTGTTGCGGTCAATTCGGTTGCAAAGTGCAGGCGAGAAACTCAATTCTGTATCTGGTAGATATTCACCCTTGTCATAAAGATAGTGCAATATTCGATTAATAAGTGTGTCGCAGTGCTCGTTTTCGTCCTCGTGTACAATCATGCCGACAGGTTTATCAACTAGCAAAATGTTTTTATCTTCATAAATTATGCACAATGACTTTGGCGCAGAAAGAAATGGCATGTCATCGGTGGAGAAAAACTCGTCAGCGATATAAAGCGTCAGCTCATCTCCCAATTCCAATTTTTGAGCGATATCGCAACGCTTACCGTTCATTTTAATCCGTTTTAATCGAATATATTTGTACATCAACGATTTAGGAAGCAAAGGTACCGCTTTTTGAAGGAATTTATCTAGTCTTTGTCCAGAGTCGTTTTAGCTAAATGTTAGCATTTTAATTTATAATAACATACTGATTGTATATAAAATAAATATAAAAAAAAACATCGCGACCATTCAAAAATAAATG
>JAVBKH010000106.1:0-2943 GCA_031554155.1 Oscillospiraceae bacterium | reverse complement strand
AAACATCTTCGCATGTGGTTGCTCTTTCGATTGTCGTGCTCAACCTGCGGAAGATTTTCCGCGCTCTTTTGCGCCATATTTTCAAGCGCTTTGCGTGGTTCGGTTTTTGTCGAAAATTTGTGTTTGTTCAGTAGGCATTATCTAAAATTCGGCCAAGTACAATCAGTAATCTTTATAATCAAGTAGCAATCAGAATTCGCTTTGATTATTTGGATAAAATTTGTGACGCGCTGGATTGTTCCGTAGGTGAACTTTTGGAACATGAGCCTGACGATACGCAGGGTCAGGCTTCAATAGCAAGCGAATGAAGTCATGGCGCAGCTTGTCAATGGTGCGGTTGCGATTGGCTTGGCGAGGGTACTTAAGATTTTTGTCTTGATCGTTTTCCGTAATCATATCATCGGCAACGCCTGCGGAAAAGGCAACAAGATTAGCAAGATACATGGTTGCATAGAAATCCTGCAACACGGAAACCTTGGTTTTTCCGGAGAAATTCTCAAGCTGGAGCTTGGATTTGATGAGATCGTAGGAGGTTTCCACAGCCCAGCGCCGAAAGTAGAGCGCGGCGGCTTTTCGTATAGGAAGCTGCTTTTGATTCAATGAATTCAGCCGACGGGTACCAACGGTAAAACAGAAGCAGGCTGCCACGCAGTCCAAGCTCGCAAAGTCGCTCTACATGCAGCTTCGCCAACTCTCGTTCATCTTTTTCGTACTTGTCAATCCTGCAATCATATATGACATGATCCAGCGGGCCATATGCAATGGAGGCAAGTGCGGTCGCCGCATCCTTGTTTGGGCCGGAGCAGCCAAATTTGCTTTTGAGTTCCTCCGAATTTTCGAGAGCGATATCGGAGCCATCAATTGCGATTAGCCGCATACCTCGGTAGCAATCCAGCGTTTCATCCTCCGCTGCAATTTTGGCTGCCATATCAAAGAATTCCCTTATACATTCCGGATACAAATACTGCCGTGCTTGGGATAATGCCTGCCTGCTGACAGGGTCTTCCCCCAATTCATCATAATAATCATCTGATTCCAGTTGCAATGCTTTATACATTCTGGACAAGATAAGGCCCAGCAGGCGCTTGGCTCCTAGCTTACGACTGCGCACTAAAGCTGTCGGTTTTATGCGCAACTTTATGTTACCCAGACACTCCGCTATCGCCTTTTGCGTACTTTCCACGATCGTCATCATATTGGCTCTTTTCATCGTCTCCACAACCTATTGAGTGGTACACAAATGTGTTCTTCTCAATTCTTGTGGGATTTACGATTTGTCAATTTGCTTTTTCCACAATTATTCTCTTGCGTATTTGTGCGCTATTCCACGTTGTCCTTAAGTTGACAGCAGTGGAATCCTATTGAGAAAAAATGGGCTTGGTTAAAAAGAAAACTTCGAGAAATCTTGCATACTTTTAATTCTTTTGATGATGCATTGATGAGTGCTTTTTAAACTTAATTGACTATAAAAGCGCGCTGTATCTTCAAGATTGAAAATACAGCGCGCTTGCATTTACCATACGATGTTTCTGCAGTTAGCACGAAAGCCGCCCAGCTGATAATATGTCCCGCGCTTGTCCACTATGCCACTATAACTTCATATTCGTAACGAGCCAATTTGGTCATTGTGTAAGTAGGGCATTTAGAAATCCGCATAACTTCGTAGTCGTTAGTAGTAATATATCAAGCGCTATTATTCAAGCATAAAAGACCAAGAGGATTTGATTTCTATCGGCACAATTGGGTTAATAAAGGCGGCCTCAACGTTCGATTACGAAAAAGGCACACGCTTTGCTACATATGCATCACGTTGTATAGAAAATGCTATTTTGTTCTGTGTGACACAATTCACTCGTTTCGTGCGACTTTGGAAAAAAATCGTTGCTATCCGAGCCTTTTAGGAAAATATGAACATCATCGTCCTTGACTATCACGCATTCCAAAATCTTGCGGAGCAGTTGCAGCTTGCCCTCATAATCTACCAATTTTACAAGTCTGGGGAAGTCTATAATTGTTTGCTTCGCTTTTTCAATGTCGGCTAGCTGACTGTCCTGATTTTTATAGTCCTCATAAATTTCATCGCTACGTATTTGTTTTTCTTCCCGCTCATTAATCAAAGTTTCGATGTCGGCGTAAATGGCGGACTTAACGCTTTCGGGTGCTGACCTTAAACTGGAAGTTTGATTTTGTATGTCAGTTTCAATGTGTGACAATCGGATTTTTAGCGTGTTTAGTTCTTTTTCTGTTTCTTGAGACTTAATCATCAAAGTGTTTCTAGTATCAAGAAGCTCAGTGTAAAAAGCATCGTCGTCCCCGCTTATATTGCAAATTTGCTCAATAACAAAATTATCAAGCTCATAGCCTTTTACATTTGGGGAGCCTACACAGCCGCCCTTATTGCGATACTTCACATCGCAGACATATCTGAATCGCGGTGAGCCATCTGGATTTTTGCGTCCGCTTTCTGCTCGGACAAACATTCTACTACCGCAGTCGGCGCATCTTACAAGCCCAGACAAAAGTGACTTAGAGACTTCTTTAGGACGGGCAGATTTTTGGGAATTTTGAGAAATTAAATTTTGAACGCGAATCCACTCTGCTCCAGTGACAATGCCTGTATGTTTACCAACGGCGATAATCCAATCCTTAACATCACGGCGTGTATGTTTTTTTACATACTTTGGGTCAAGCACTCTTGAATCAGAACCCATTTCTTTTGTCTGTTCGGTTTTGTTATATGCCATAATTCCGCTGATATTGTCAAAGTCTTGTTCATTTGCCCAAATTGGCACATCTAATAACTGAAAATAACTTTGTATGTCATGGTCAGCGATAGCGTAAACAGGATTTTGCAGTATATTTTTAACGGCAATCGCGGTGAAATCTTTTTTATTTTTTGTCTGGAATCCTTTATCGTTTAGCGCTGAGGCAGTGCCAGTAAGT
>JAVBKH010000230.1:0-4228 GCA_031554155.1 Oscillospiraceae bacterium | reverse complement strand
AACTTCTCGTTTTCGGCTTGCTCAAATTCATCCTGAAGCTGCTTGTTTTGCCACCACGACGAAAAATTCCCCTTTTGAATCTCGATATTAGTTTTATTTATCGACAATATGTGGTCTACGCAATTGTCAAGGAAGCTGCGGTCGTGGGATACCAAAATAAAGCCTTTCTTGGTCTTGAGGTAGTCGCTGACGATTTTGCGCGCGTCACTGTCAAGATGATTAGTCGGCTCGTCTATAAGCAGAAAGTTATTCTCTTTCAAGAATAAAGCGGCAAGATTCACCTTGGATTTTTCGCCGTTGCTAAGTGTGCTAAATGGCCTGTAGAGAGCTTCTTCATCAACGCCGAGCAAATTTAATTCGCGAACAAGCTGCCATAGTTCAAATTCGCCGCAAACGGAAGCCACAACATCAATGGTGTTTCTATCGTTGTCGGCAACCTCAAAGGGGAAATAATCGAAAGTGGTTGACGATGAAATTTTGCCTTGGTACTCATATTTTCCTTGCAGCAGCATCAAAAAAGTGGTTTTGCCGCGGCCGTTGCGGCCAGTGAAGCCAAGCCGCCAATCACTGTCAATGCAAAAGCTAACGTTTTCAAAAATATTATCGTAGCTACCATCGTAGGCAAAAGTGAGGTTTGAAATATTAATCTGGGACATAAAAACGCCTCCTAAAAAAAATTGGCTGCAAGAAAGTTAATTCTTGCAGCCAAAAAACAGCATTATAACCCCAAAGCGGGGCGAAAGCCGATATTCAAAGCTAAAAAGATGTAACAACTTTCTTGCAGGCACGACAAATAAGCTTGTCACGCCAAATAATTTTCATTATTTGCAAGAAATATTACGCATCTTTCCAACTCCAGTCTGTTTGTTATGGTGACAGTATAGCCTATTATTTTGTCAATGTCAATACTCTGTGGGGCGTTCAATTCCGCGAAGAACGCGCAGCGCACCTTGCGCCAATGCAAGCATTTCGTCCTCACCTGCGTAGATTTTAACTGGCGCAATAAGCCCAGTGTGTTGCTTAATGCATCCAGTGAAGCGTGTGGAAAAGGCGAGTCCGCCAGTCAAAATTATGGCGTCAACTCTGCCTTCAAGCGCTGCAACCATGCCGCCAATTTCCTTTGACACTTGATACGCCATTGATTCAAGAACAAGTGCCGCGTATTCGTCGCCTTCTTTGATTAGACGCTCGCACTTTCTAAGGTCGTTTGTGCCAAGGTAGGCGTACATGCCGCCTGTTTTTAGCACGAGGTTTTGTATTTCTTCCTTCGTATATGTGCCAGAAAAGCAAAGGTCGATAAGTGGCATCAAGGGGACACCGCCGCATCTTTCTGGTGTGAATGAGCCTTCGCCGTCAAGTGCGTCGTTAACGTCAACTACACGGCCGTAGCGGTGTGCGCCAACGGAAATTCCGCCACCCATGTGAGCCACAATAAAGCGACAGTCTTCGTATTTCATGCCCATATCCTGTGCGCAGCGACGTGCGACAGCTTTTTGGTTTAGTGCGTGGAACACGCTGCGACGCTCAATGCCTGGTATGCCTGTGAGCTTTGCGACTTGCTCAAGTTCGTCCACCACAATTGGGTCAACCACGTAGCTTGGCACACTCGCCATATCGCTGATTTCCGCAGCGATAATGCCGCCAAGTGCCGAAGCGTGGATTTGTGCCGACGCACTGATTAAATCTTCAAGCATACGGTCGTTGATGGGGTATGTTCCCGAGTCAATTGGTTGAAGCAGGCCGCCGCGACCGACGACTGCATCAAGGTCAGTAGGCTCAATGGCGTAGCTTTTCAGCATTTGCAGCACGCAGTTAAGGCGCAATTGCCTTTGGCCGATTACGCTGCCGCAAGCGTCAAGCTCGCTGCGTTGATGGCGAATTGTCTCGGTGCAAAGTTCGTCTTCGCCCTCGAAAACCGATACCTTGGTGGAGGTAGAGCCAGGGTTTATCACTAAAACACGATATTTTTTTGAATCAGGACTTTTCATTTTGTTCCTCCGTTGTGGGTAGCTTTAAGACGATTGTGCCTGTGCGTGCAACTTCAAGTAGGCCATGTTCGCGCAAATCCTTGAGCAGCGTCTCCATGCTTTCGGGTTCTGCTGCAATGGACAGTACCTGCTCGTCGCTGCCCGAATTGAGTACCTTGACTATATTTTGCTCATAATGTTGCCGAACATGCGCGGCACCGTCTGCACTGACCCGAACAATCGCAAGTTCCTGCGCCACCTCGGTTTCGGGGGAGAAAACCGAAATTTCTTTTACGCAGCCTTGCTTGCCAAGCTTATCGAGAACATATTCAAGCGTATTGTTTTTGCATTCAAGGCAAATTGTCAGCCTTGAGACCTCCCGCTTTTCGGTTTCGTTGACCGAAAGCGAGCGAATGTTCCAGCCTGCGCGGCGGATTAGCGCTGTAATTCGTGTGAGCACGCCGAACTCGTTGTCCACCTTTAAGGTGAAAATCTGGGATAGATTTGCTTGCATTTTATTTTCCTTTCGTTGCAATGGTTTTATAATTTAAATACTTGTAAATCGACCGATGTTCTTTTCTTGAGGAGAAAAGAACCAAAAGACCTTTTTGAGAGACATAAGTTTTTATTTTTTGTATGCTTGGCTTATCAATGCAAGAAGAACGCTACCTCGTTTATGCCGTTTGGGTAAAGCCAAAACTCACTCATCTGCTAACCCGTCACACGCCTTTTGTGCGGAAGAATTAATCCGCCATAATTACCTTGTGAGAAAGAATGCCACGGGTATAGCGATTGTTTCGCGAAGCCAGTAAACTGGCACAAGCCCCCATGGCGTCTTTGAGCTTAGTGCGTACGAGTTTATCCCGACATTTTTTGCGTACATGTCAGCGCGAAACTGATGAAATGCGTCAGACACGATTATGATTGCGGCATCTTTTTGCGGCAAAAGCTTGTATGAAAATTTAAGATTTTGCAGTGTGTTCTCGGATTTGTCTTCGAGGATTATTTTTTCCTCTGCAATTCCGATTGATACAAGATATTTTTTCATGGCTAATGCCTCTGGTATAATTTCATCTTTAGCCTGACCACCTGATACTATGCAGGTTGCCTCTGGATTCTTTTCCATGTATCGGTATGCTGCGTTTAGTCTTCGGCGTAACATCAAGCTTGGCTCTTCGCCAATTATGCCGCCGCCAA
Organism: Oscillospiraceae bacterium; assembly: GCA_031554155.1. Classification (GTDB taxonomy): domain Bacteria; phylum Bacillota; class Clostridia; order Oscillospirales; family Ruminococcaceae; genus WRAV01. The sequence goes on along the minus strand of JAVBKH010000230.1, from coordinate 1,064 downwards.
GCACAATCAAGGTTGCTTTGCCGCTCTCTGGCGGCTCTGAAAAATACGCCCGATTTATCATAAGGGAAAAAATCACAACAAAATAAACCAGAGCAACTACGCTTAGTGCAATTATTGTGGCGGCAAGCGGTTTAATCGCCGCAATTTTGTGCCATAATCTTGGCAGAAGAATCATAGCCGCACCAAAAATCGCAATAGCCCCAACGCCCACATTGTGAATACCAAAGCCGAACAATGGAAAAACTGCACATAGCAAGCAGAAAACCCCTGCAATCGTCAAAAGCTTTTGAATCAAAATGTTGCTCCAATCCTAAAATCTAATCCAATTTTACACTATTTACCCTTTGTACGTATCATCAAATTGTTAAAATTTTATAAAATTCTTAAATTTTTCTAATTACCCCTTGATTTTTATTTAAAAAGGATTAAAATAGAATTAGCACTCAAACAATATGAGTGCTAAGAAATTGTAGCTAAAATTTATTATATCAGGAGGAACTCAAATGACAATCAAACCATTAGCGGACCGCGTTGTGCTAAAGTTGGTCGAAGCTGAAGAGACCACCAAGAGTGGCATAATTCTCGCAGGCTCGGCAAAAGAAAAGCCCCAAATAGCTGAAGTTATCGCTGTTGGGCCTGGTGGACTCGTTGACGGCAAAGACGTTGACATGTACGTTGAGGTCGGCGACAAAGTTCTCACAAGCAAATACTCGGGAACAGAAGTCAAAATGGACGGCGTTGAATACACAATCGTGCGCCAAAGCGACATTCTTGCAGTGGTTGAATAAGAACCACAAATCAAAGATTATTAAGGAGAGAACATAATGGCTAAAAAGATTGTTTACGGCGAAGAAGCCAGAAAATCACTACAGGCAGGCATTGACAAGCTTGCTGATACCGTTAAAATCACACTCGGACCTAAGGGCCGCAACGTTGTGCTAGACAAAAAATTTGGCGCACCGCTTATCACCAATGATGGCGTTACAATCGCAAAAGAAATCGAGCTTGAAGACGGTCTCGAAAACATGGGCGCACAGCTTATCAAAGAAGTTGCCACAAAAACA
>JAVBKH010000044.1:0-5278 GCA_031554155.1 Oscillospiraceae bacterium | reverse complement strand
TAAAACCTGCACAAAATGTTCTGGCAAGGGCAAGGTCATCAAAGAGCCTTGCAAGGTTTGCGTAGGCAAAGGCCGTGTGCGTGTCAGCCGCAGCGTCGACGTCAACGTGCCTGCGGGTATCGACGACGGACAAAGCTTTATAATTCGCGGCGAAGGCGACCACGGGCAGAATGGCGGCCCATCGGGCGACTGCGTTGTGACTGTTTCTGTGCGTCCTGACCCACTATATGAGCGCGACAACTACGACATTTGGTGCGAAATTCCGCTTACTTACGCCCAAGCTACGCTCGGAGATGAAATCACAGTTCCGACTGTTGACGGCAAAGTGAGCTATACTGTACCAGAAGGCACACAGCCTGGAACTGTGTTTAGACTAAGAAACAAGGGCGTGCCATATGTAAACGGTCGCGGTCGCGGTGAGCAATATGTGCGCGTAGTTCTCGAAGTGCCGAAAAACCTTTCTAGCAAACAAAAAGACGCGCTCAAGAGCTTTGAATCCATGATGAGCGAGAAAAATTACGAAAAGCGCAAGACTTTTTTTGATAGAATCAAGAACGTTGTAGGCAAATAAAAAGCGACAAAAAAAGCTCTCTCGAAATGAGAGAGCTTTAATCTTCGCATTAAAAATTTGCAGCGTTACATTGCGCGAGTAACTAAATCTGAACGCAAGCAACGGGTGCAGGCATACAGACGACGGGGAGAGCCGTTAACAACCGCCTTTACGCGTTTGACATTGGGCTTCCATGTTCTGTTGCTCCTCTTGTGTGAGTGGGAAACTCTAATGCCGAAAGTGACACCCTTACCGCAGATTTCGCATTTAGCCATATTCTGCACCTCCTTCTTAGGCATAAAAAATAATTTTAAGTCAACATTCGTATTTTATCAGATTTAGAGATGTAATGCAAGCTTTTTTTACTTGTATTTTTTAAGTTTGCAAGATATAATGTTGATGAGGTGTTTGCAAGCGCAAAAAACGAGTTGCTTCGCAGCAGTTTTTTTGCACAATGCAAGCTTATAGCCTGTTATTATCCGACTGGAGTTGTTTTTTTGTTTGGTATCACAACCGAAATGTTGCTAAATTTTTTAGTAAGAGCCATGGTGCTCCTCACAGCGATGCCTGTTCACGAATGTGCGCATGGCTTGGTGGCTGACCGTTTGGGCGACGACACACCGCGCTCACAGGGCCGCTTGACGCTGAATCCCCTTGCCCACCTTGACTTGGCGGGCAGCATACTTTTGTTTTTGACGGGGTTTGGCTGGGCAAAGCCCGTGATGGTGGACACGCGAAATTTTAAGCGACCACGCCGCGACATGGCGCTGACATCACTTGCAGGGCCCGTGTCCAACGTACTTATAGCGTTGCTTGTACTGATAGTTTACAAGCTATTGATGGGATTTTTGCCGCCACTTCGCACAAGTGAAGCTCTAGTTTCGTTTTCTTCAATTTTAGGTTCAATGATTTTCATAAACATAAGCTTGGCGGTATTTAACTTTTTGCCTGTGCCACCACTTGACGGCTCGAAGATTTTTGGCGCAATCTTGCCAGAAAAGCTTTACTGGGGTATGTTGCGATATCAGCGACAAATTTCAATCGCCATGATGATTCTGCTTGTCTTAGGTGTTCTACGCTTTCCAATAATGTGGCTTTCTCAAAGGCTTTTCGGCGTGCTGGATTTCATCACCACACCAATAGATATGTTGTTTAGATGATGGAAAAATTAATGTTTCAGGTAGCGGAATACGATGCGCCGCTAGATTTGATATTGCATCTGATAACCAAGCATAAGCTGAACATAATCGAGATTGACATAACGTCGCTACTGGAGCAGTATTTGGCCACGATTTCGTCGTGGCAGAACCAAGAGTTGGACGTGCAAAGCGAATTTATCGAAATGGCAAGCCGCTTGGTTTACATGAAAACAATAAGCCTTTTGCCCAAACACGAGGAGGAAGCCGAACAGCTACAGCGTGAGTTGTCTGGACAGCTCGTCGAGTACAGGCTGTGCAAGCTTGCTGCGCAAACCCTTGGACAATGGCGGCTTGATGTGTTTGTACGTGACCCTATGGAGATGGAAATTGACGAGACTTACGCGCTCACGCACCCTGCTGGGTTGCTTTACGCTTCGCTGACAGATGCACTTGGCAAAAATGCGCGAAGAATGCCGCCGCCAAGAGATGCCTTTGAGCCGCTTGTAACGAGGCCAGTTATTTCGGTCACGTCAAAGATATTTTCAGTTTTAAAGCTTTTGCGCCGCAATGATATACTAAAACTGGACGAGCTTTTCATGGCGGACACAGGCAGAAGCGGCATAGTTGCGACGTTTCTCGCACTCTTGGAATTGATGAAATCCAAGAAAATTTGCGTTGAACACGGCAATGTTAGCTTAAATAAGCGAAGCTAAAGGAGTTTGAACTTTGCAAATAGAAAAGGCACAACATAATATTGAAGCGATTTTGTTTGCAAGCGGTGAACCCGTTGAAATAAATAAAATTTGCGAAGCATTGCTGATTGACGAAAAAACTGTCAAGAATCTCATTGAGAGAATTCGCGAAGGCTACATTGATTCCCATTCGCCCTTTGATATTGTATCCCTTGGCGACTCGGTACAAATGTGTACGCTGCCAGAATATACAGACGTTATTCGCGAAGCTTTGACGTTAAAGCGAACTGGTGCGCTTTCTCAAGCGGCGCTTGAAGTGCTTGCGGTTATAGCCTACAATCAGCCTGTAACGCGCTCATTTGTTGAGCAAGTTCGCGGCGTTGACTGCTCCACCATAATGAGAAGCTTGGTGGACAAGATTCTCATTGAAGAAGCAGGTAGACTGCCAATCCCAGGCAAGCCAATATCCTACAAGACGACCACGAATTTTCTTCGCAGCTTTGGGCTTGAGAACTTGGAGCAGCTACCAGAGCTGCCCGACCTTGACACATTACCCGAAGAAATTGAGCCAGACGACGAGCAGCTTGAAGGGCAAATGGATTTTTTTGAATAGGAGGGCGACAGATGACGGCATTAATCGTAATCGCAGCAATTTTATTGTTTTTTGCGATACTGCTGTTTTCGCCCATTGTATTGCGAATTTACTACACTGGCGGCGAACTTCAAGAAGCTTGTGTACGTTACTTTTTCGTGAAGATAGATTTTTCGCCCAAAGCACTGGCTAAGCGCGCGGAGAAAAAGGCCAAGCACGCTGTGAAGGACGAATTCAAAAAGCAAAAGAAACATGAGCCAGCCGAAGCGGAGCCAAAAAAAGAAAAGCGTGCCCTTGAGGACACAATCAAAACGGTGTGGTCAATGGTAAAGGCGTGCAAACAAGGCCTTGATACACTTAGAAATCATATAATTTTTTACAAGGTCAAGTCAACGGTTTTGGTCGGCGGAGACGATGCCCACAAAATCGCGCTAAATTATCCAAGATATTGCGTACTAGCAAGCTCCATCATAGATGTTATTGCATTGCTTTTCGTACTGAAAACCCCGAAAATCCACATTGAGCCAAGCTTTTTGCTTGAGAAAACCCAAGTGGATATTTCCTTCCGTATGCGCATTGCACCGTGGTTTGTGCTTGTAGCTGCCGTTCAAATCGGTGTCAATATAATCAAGGTTTTAAATAAGAATAAACGTAAACGCAAAAAAGTAAAAGGTGGTAAAAGACATGAGCCAGCAACATCCAGTAAGTGAATTCACAGCTTCTGCGCTTTCGGGCTTGCGCTCCCTTGTCGATGTTAATACTGTAGTTGGAGACCCTATTACAGTTTCTGACGGCACAGTGATTATCCCAGTCTCCAAGGTCAGCTTTGGCTATGGCTCTGGCGGTAGTGACTTGCCAACGGCGCAGCCGAATTTGTTTGGCGGCGGCACAGGCGGCGGCGTTACAATCACGCCTATGGCATTTTTGATTATCAAAAGCGGTATTGTTGAGCTAATCCACATGCAGACCGCCGACAATACAGCCGACCGCATAGTAAACGCAGTCCCCGCTGTGCTTGACAGAATCATGGCAATGACCAGCAAAAAGGACAAAAACAAGTCCGAGGAATAATTCAGCGGCGCCGTCTATTCCCGTTTTTTAAGGAATATACTTGTCTTGTATATTCTTACTATCGGGGGTAGCTAATGAAAAAGCTTGTAATATTCGTGTTGTCGCTGTGTTTTTTGTCGCTTCAAGTGTACGCAATAGAACTTATTTCGCCAACAGAAACTGACGAATCGGTTGTTGTGGCTACGATTCCAGAGGTAAGCGGTATGCAAATAGGCGCAGACGCAGGCATTGTGATGGAGGCCATGACTGGCCGTGTGCTTTTTGCCCAAAATGAAACCGCTCACTTGCCAATTGCAAGTACAACAAAAATACTCACTGCGCTAATCGCACTTGAGCAAGAGGATATTGACGCGGTTTTCACCGTTGACGAAAATGCAATTATGGTTGAAGGCTCGTCGATGGGGCTGCAAAAAGGCGACAAGGTAAGCTTGCGCGCACTTGCCTGCGGCATGCTTCTGCCATCTGGCAATGACGCCGCAAACGCCGCTGCTGTGCGAATTGCAGGCTCAATCCCTGCATTTGTAGGCATGATGAATGAGCGCGCTAGGTCAATCGGCATGGTGAACACGTCGTTCGAAACACCGTCGGGGTTAGACGGTGACCATCACTATTCGTCAGCATACGATATGGCGCTTTTGACGCGGGAGGCGCTAAAAAATTCAGACTTTTTTGAGATTTGTTCACAGTACAAAATGCGCACAAAGTTTGGCGAACCACCATACGACAGATGGCTTACAAATCACAACAAGCTGCTCAACTACTACGATGGCGCAATCGGCGTGAAAACAGGCTTTACCAAAAAAGCAGGCCGCTGTCTTGTGTCCGCGGCAAGACGCGACGGTGTTGACCTTATAGTCGTCACGCTAAACTGCCCAAATGATTGGAAAGTCCACACAAATTTGCTTGACCGATATTTTAGCGCGGTTCAAGTGGAGGACTTGTCTCAGGGAATCCCAGAGCTGCAAGTGCCTGTTACAGGTGGAACAAAATCCCATGTCAATGCGGTCAAAACCGATGTGGCGCAAATTCCAATTCCAACAAACGGCGCAGATGTTGAGTACAAGGTGACGCTAAGCCAGTTCGTCTATGCGCCTGTTCACAAGGGGCAATACCTTGGCGAGGCTGAAATACTGGTGGACGGCTCGTCAATATTTAGACTAACGCTCACATCGGACAGCGACGTTCCACTATTACATGAATACAAAGAGGAAAAATCTCTTTTAGTTATACTAAT
>JAVBKH010000161.1:0-25736 GCA_031554155.1 Oscillospiraceae bacterium | reverse complement strand
ATCAACCGCAATTGCGGGTTCTAGCTGTTGAATTTGAAACTCCTCGAAAGATGCCACTTTGACAACGGGAGTTGTGATTATAACCTTGTTATCAAGCAATGTGGAAGCGGCGGTTGCAGCCGAACCCATGCTGATATTCATAATTTCTCCAATGGTATCAATCTCCATTGGAGAAAAAATCTCGTTGCCGAGGGCATCACTCATTAATATTCACACCTCTTTTCCTAAAGGACTTCTTTGATTTGAATGGCCTTTTTGCCTCGTTGAATTCCCACATTACCGTGAAACCAACAAGATTCGCCTACATTCAAATCCACCAGAGCGGTGACAGGCTTGCCTAGCTGAAGAACATCTCCAATACTAAGATAAAGCACATCTCCGAGGCTAACCTCGGTATGACCCACAATGCATCTAAGCTCAAGCTCACTTTCTTGCAGGTATCTCATAACAAGCTCGCGGCGTTCTTTGTCGCCTGCGCTGTTGATGCGTCTAAGATTTCGCATGTGCTGTGAGTCAATCTTTTTAAGGATTTCTTCAAGGCACACGGCGGGCACACATATGCTGATAGTACCCTGTAAATCCTTTATGGTAACGTCCAAGATGATGATAACGACGGTTTCGTCAGCGGCAATTACTTGCATTAATCGCGAGTTTGTTTCAATCTTGCGATAAAGTGAGTCAAGCTCGAAATAGTTAAACCACGAGTCCGACATCTGCGGGAAAGCACCCTTGAAAACATTTTCCATCAATGAAAGTTCGATTTCGGTGAATTCGCGGTCAACATCAAGTCCGTCGCCAGTACCACCCAAAAGACGCTCGATTATCGCAAATGTAATGGGCTTTGCAAAGTCCATTATAATTGTATTGTTATCGTCGTTTGAGCCGGTAAATCGAATTTCTCCGATACCAGTCATTACCGAATCGGGCAAGGCGTTGTTAAACTCCGAATATCGCTGTTCTTCGATATGAACACATTCTACTTCGACAAAAAGCCTAAGCATACTTGTGAGATAAGAGGACAAAAGCCTCGAATAGTTTTCATAAACGCTTGAAACAATCTTGAGTTGCTCTTTAGTAAATCTCTTTGGTGTTCTAAAGTCATATTCTTTGACTTTTCTGCCTGACTCTTCTTGGATTTCCTCAGTGGTAATAGTGCCTGAAGTAAGCGAATTAAGAAGGTCATCTATTTGGCTTTGAGACAATACTTCCACTGTTTTATCCCCCCGAGCCCAACAGGATAGGACTTCTGTGCAATGAAAACCCTATTACTCTATTCTACCAGTTTTTCATATACGTTGTCCAGTTGTTCTGATAATAAATTTTCTGTGCTGATTAAAATTTCTATTCTACGATTTTTGGAGCGACCCTCCTCGGTATCGTTTGAGGTAAACGGCATGTTTTTGCCCCATGTTGTAGCATTCATCTTTATGGGTCAATACCGACTACATCATAAAAAACCAAGACTGCGTCGGCGCGTCCCGCCGAAAGAATACAATCGTTGACCTCATAGTCTGGATTGTTGGGAATTGCGGCCGTGTGGCCGTGTATGCTAATCATTTTTGAATCGACTTGAACAGATTTTATACCATTTCCCACAAACTGTAGTATTTCTCTATCTTCGGGTTTTAATACTGACCTATTTGGTTCAAAGAGCATATCGTCCATTAATCGAATAAAAACATAGCCTTCGCCTTTTGAAATCTCCACTGAATCAGCCAATTTTTTTCTTTTACATATTGATGAAGCTTCTGAAAAACTTTATCAAGTGTGCTGACTGAATCGACTGTTTCTTCAATGCCTACGACTAGTGGAAGCGCGTCCATAGCTGCGCCCACAGCGTCACCACTGATTGCAATTTTGGAATCTGATTTCCCATCAGTTTGAAAAACTGTGACTAGCATTTTGAATTTTGCGGAATCATGCGATGACATAGAGAACAGCAAGATAAAAAAGTTAGCAGCAACGTAACCATTTCCGCGTAAGTATTCAGCCAGTCACCAGAGCCTGGACCGCCTCCGCTTTCACGCTTTTTTCTTGCCACGCTATATTCACCTCCAACAATACCACAAAACCCAAGAAAATGCAAAACAAATCTTTTTAAATTTCTGCACTTGATTTGGATTTTGCGGTTGCTTTTGCCGCCAATCTGTCCTTATATGTAAGATAAGTCATGGGCTTTTCACTAATATGGCGCGGATTTTCGCCTGCTTGGATTGAAACAACCCCTTCAATAATAATTTCCTTGCACAGCATTTCTTCAGAATGAGCAATTCTAAGCTGCGAGTTCTGGTTCCATATCGTCGACAATCAGCACAACACTATCACGCAAAAAAGCGTCGTCAATTTCTGCGACGCTGTCTTCTAGCGCGAGAAGTCCTTTTTTTCGGGCTTCCTGCGAAAGGTCAGTCATGATAGTTATATGGTAAATCGGGTCTTGCTTGCGAAGTCCCATAATAATTGGGTAATTTTGGAATATCCTTGATAAAATTTTCAAGGGAAAAGTTGCTAACAATGTTGCAAACATACCGCCAATTGTAATGAGAACGCTTGGTGGGTCCCAGAATTTGCTCAATGATTCAAGCGGGCTTTCTTTGCCGAAACCCATTCCGAAGACCATTAACCCGAAGGCCACGACAAGTCCTATTGGAACGGAAATGTTCATTCTTCTTTTCCACCCACAACTTGCATGCCAGGCGCCAATAGGCCGCTAAACAAAAGCTGTTTATATGCAATTGTCATTTTAACAATTTCTTCTGGCGATTCGGTTACGAGATAAAGCTTGCCATTTCGCAACGTTAAAACCGTGTCGGGAGTTGATTCTATAGATTCGATAAGTTCGCAATTGAGAATGAATTTTTTCTTGTTCAGCTTAGTTAGCTCTATCATTCTGTGTTATCCCCTTCTTGCTCCAACGAATAAAGAGCAAGCCTTTATTAAACGTTTTTGCTCGACGAAGAGCATAGGCTCTTCGTCGAGGCTTAAAAAGTAGTTATTTATTATCTCTTGAGGTTGACAAGCTCTTCAAGCATGGAGTCAGAAACTGTGATGATACGGCTGTTTGCTTGGAATCCACGCTGTGTTGTAATCATATCTGTGAATTCTTTCGAAACGTCGACGTTTGAAAGTTCCAAGTTGCCAGCGTTTACTTCGCCCGTACCCTCAAGGCTTGGCATAACAAAGATTGCCGAACCAGAGTTGAATGTCTCTTCAAAGTAGCTTGAGCCTGCTTCCATCATACCAGCAGAGTTGCGGAACTTTGCGAGAACAAGGTTGCCGATGTTAATGTTTTGCTCTTCGCCAGGTGCTATGTTGGCAATTGTACCGCTATATGGCTCGGTAATTCCTGCTGTCACATCTATATCCATGAGTCCGCCCAAATCAAATTTGCTGCCTGCTGCGGGAACTGCGGCAGGGCCTGCTTTGGGTAGCTTAACAACATTGTTGCCCTTGTCGCTTGTAGTAACTTGATATTTTAGTCCACCAGTCTTCAAGCCGCCTGTTGCAGACAGGTCTGTAGTAGGGACTGCTGCTGTTGGAGGAGTCAGTGTCAATGTCATAGCAGTTTGTTTATTTGAAGAATTTTGGAGCGTAACCTTCCCATCCTTCACAAAACCAGTGTAGGTAGCTCCACCAGCGGCCTTATCTTTAAACGTTACCTGCTTTGTACTCGAGTCATAAGCGATGGAGTAGTCTCCGTTCGCCAATCCTGTATCGCCGAATTCAACAGCTGTGACGCCTAGGCTAGGTGAAGTCGCATTTAAGTCACCAATCGTAGGTAGCGCACCGACAATCAAATTAACTTTTCCTTGTGCCGTTGAGTCAGCTGGTACTGTCATTTTTTCTTCGGTAAGGAATGGTGCTATAGGCTTAGAAGCCTTGATAACAGGGTCGCCAGGCATAGAGCCAACAATTGAACCTGTTTTACTGATAGATAGACCCTTTAGCTTATCAAGAATTTCGGGGTCAACACGGATATTTTGAAGCTCTGCTCCTGTGATTGTGCCGTCAGCAGAGATTTTCGCTGAACCGTCTGCGTTTTGTGGAAAGCCTTGGATAAACTGGCCGTTGCCGTCAACGAGGTTGCCTTCACCGTCAAAGCCCAAGTTGCCGAGACGTGTATACATTTGCTTACCAGAGGAATCCTTGCTGACAAGGAAGCCTTCACCTGCTAGGAAAACGTCGAGGGGTTTGTCGGTTTGTCCTGCTGATGAAACAGTGTTCATGACGTCGACTGTGGCAACGGCAGCGCCATAACCGATTTGTGTGGGGTTAGTACCGCCTGCTGCGCTTGTTGCACGGCTACCACTGGAAACATTTTGGTAAAAGACGTCTGAAAAAGTTGTGCGGCTGCTTTTAAATCCGTATGTATTAACGTTCGCGATGTTATTACCGATAACGTCCATTTTTGTTTGGTGTGAACGAAGACCCGCAACTGCGGAGTTAAGTGATCTCATCATAATATATTATTTCCTTTCATACTTGCGGCGTGTATTGTCTGATTGCTAAGCTCGTCAGTCAGTCGGAGCTTTTGTTAGCCTCCTTGAAAGGTCCGGCTAATCTAAACAATCACAGCGCCATCAATGTTTGTGAATACGTTCTCTTTGGTATCAGTGCTATCTACTACTGTGACTATAACCTTGCTAGGTACATTTACAATAAATGCGGTGTTATCCATTAAGACAAGCGTGTCAGTCAAGCCTTTGTCTCTGGCCTTGCCCACGGCAGTGTCAAGGCGGTGCATATCTGTTTGCGAAAGCGTGATGCCTCGTTGCTCCGTTCTTGTCTGTGCGTGTTTCGAAAATGTGAGCGTCTGGCTTTGCTTTAGGGTTATGCTTTGGTTTAAGTAATCGTTGAACGTCTGCCCTGTGCCAATTTGCGTTTTGCCAACGACTGTATTGTCACTAAAAGGTCTGCCAGTCGTAATTGGCACGTTGAGCGTGTTGATGCCGTTCATTTTTATCACCTCCATGTGATTCATGTCGGCTGTTATTTTGTTTAAGCTTCTCCGTTGTTTTCATCTGCATCTAGGCCAGTTTCGCCCGTTGGGGTTTCTTCGGTTGGCGTGGTGGTTGTACCACCAGAGCTATTTGGGTCAACTACTGACATAATTGAGCTTGTGGGGTATTGCTTGCCGTTAGCAAACATGACATAGCTCTTGCCTTCTTTCATAAATGCGCCTGCAACCGTGCCTGCATCAATGTGTCCTGTGTTGCTGGCGTCGCTTTCGTCACGAATCGTGACGTATTTGCCAATGTAGCTGCTTGCTTGACGAAGCGCATTTTCTGCGGCTGTTGGGTTGTTCGAGATACTGGGGTCGATAACCTCCGTGATTGAGCTTGTGGCGTATTCCTTTCCGCCTAGCATGATATATGACATGCCGCCCTTTAATGTTGCACCAGAAACGATGCCTGTGACACTTTGGGGATTGTCTGGGTCAGTTGCGTCTGTTACAGTTACCTCTTTGCCAATGTAGCTAGTGGCTTGGCTAAGTGCATTCCCCGATGTTTGAGCCGCTGTGTTTGGCGCATTGATTTCCATGACTGTGTGCAGGTCGTATTTCACGCCTTTAACTTGAACTTGTGGCTTACCGTCGAAGTAAGTTACCTTTTCGACTGTACCTTTGATTTCCTGCAATTCGCCTGTTTCGGTTACGTTAGCGATTGTCACGTCTTTGCCCACATAAGTGGAAGCATAGCTCGAAAGTTGGTACTCTTGAATTTGCTTGATGCCTTGCAGCGAGGAGAATTGTGCCATTTGCGCAATGAACTCCGTGTTGCCCTCTGGGTTCATCATATCTTGATTTGTCATTTGAGCTGTTAGGAGTGAGAAGAATTCGTCCATACCCATCTCGTTAGGGTTTTTGCCTTTAATGGCAGTTGATGTAGTTATACCAGGTTTTTTTGCATAAATATCTTCAGTGCTGATTCCGTTTGTACTTGCCATTTGTCGCTCCTTTCTAGCGGATTAGACCGAATAGTTAAGTATTCTTTGCGGCGACGAGGAAGCTTCCTGCTTTGAGCTTTCGGCTGTGTCGTTTGTGCCGCCTTGTTGGTTAGGTTTGTTGCCGTGTGTAGACTGTCCGCTCTGTTGGCCTTGGCCTGCTTGGTTTTGGAAGTTATTGAGGTTATATTGGCTGTTCATGTTAGCACTTGCGTTTTCGCTTGCTGTAACAACATTAACAGAGGAAATATCGAGGTTGCCTGTTTTAAGTGATGCCACAAGGCTTTCTGCCTGCTTTGTTAAAAGTTCTGCCGATTTTGGATTCGCAGCAATAATTTCAACGGAAAGTTTGCCGCTTTCAAGCACCATCTTAACGTCGACCTTGCCAAGCTCCTTGGGGTTAAGCTGCATTTGGAATTCCATTTTGTCGGACTCAAGATTTTTCAGCATCTGTGCTTTAATTTGCTCTGCCTGTTCGGGAACTTGAACTGGCTGTGCACTCTGCACATTTTCGCTTCTCACAGTATCAGTGGTGAATATCGGTTCTTTTTGCTGCATCATTCCAATAGAAATTTCATCCGTTTTTGGAATTTCTTTTAGCGGACGCTGCTCCATTGTCGGAGTTTTGTCGGCTGCGGGTGTTTGCGCTTGAACTGTTTGTTTTGCCTGTGTTGTCGCTTCTGGAACTTCTATTTGAGGCACTGCGGCATCTTTGCTAGTGTCTGCCGCTTGCTGCGGGATTATCGGTTGTTGTGGTTGAGCTGTTTGTGTTTCAACAGGCTGCTGGGTTGTAGGTACTTCGACTGCTTTGCCTTGATTAAGCTGTGATGTTGCTTTTGCAAGCATTTCATCAAATCGACTTTGCTCGGCGTTTACTTGAACGTCTCGCTGTATGTTCGGGATATTTTGCTGTATTATGGGCGCTTGCACTTGTGGTGCTTCGCTAGTCACGCTTGTTGAAACTATAGTGTCTGCTATTTCTTTTGTTATATTTGGCGTTTGCTGTTGCGGGGCTTGTGTTTGCTCAACATGTGGTGTCACCTGTGTCTGCACAGGTGCTTGTGGTGTTACTGGTTGCATCACAGCTTCTTGCGTTTGCGGCGGCTGTGTCTGCTGTGGCTGCTCTATAGTTACTGCCGATTGTTGCGGCTGTTGTGTAGCTTCGTTGTTTACTGTGGGAGATTGTGCCTGTGTGTTCACAGCTTGTGTTTGGTCGATTGCGGGTTGTTGTACTGATTGCTGATTTGTTGCTGCGCCCATTGCAGCGTCAAAGCTTGTAGCGGCTTGTTCTGGCTGTTGTGGCAGCGTTTGTATCGGCTCTTTCGGTATTTCTACATTTGAAACTGTTTGAACCTTTAAGAAGCTCAAATCAATTGGGGCATCTACAAAAGTAGGCCGTGCTTGCATATCCAATGGAATTTGTATTGTTGCGGCGACGGCAGCGTTCTGCTCGTCGGTTAGGTCGTCTATTTCTTCATCGGGTTGCTCGCTTTGTTCTTTTGGCGCGTCAACCTCGGTATTTGGCTCTGTTTTTCGGGGTGCTTGTGTCTCTTGGCTTCTTGTTTCTTCGGCTATTTTAGGCGGCTGCGATGATGTCGCCGCTTTGTCCGTTGTAGTTTTAAGTGCGCCTGTCAACATTCCGCGGAAGTCGCCGTCGTCAGCTTTTTGCGTTTTTGTTTGCTTTGGCGATACAGCTTCTTGCTGTTTTGCAACACTATCAATCTTAACCATGTCGTAAAGTCGCCCCCTTTCCTCTGGGATTGTTTCATGTGATTACTATATCACTATTTTTTGAGCATTTTTTGCTGCGGTAATAATATCGGAGTTTTTTGTAGCAACCTCGGCAAAGCGTTATTTTTGGTTTGCAATCGCCTTTGAGCTTGTGACAAATTCTTCTATAAACAGCTCCTGCTCCTTGGTTTCCAAATATTTGTATTCTTCCATTTTCTTTTCGCGAAGCTTTTCCATTGTGGAAATTTCGATGTTTACGTCGCGAACTCTGTCGGTTTGTTTTTCAACGACTTTGCGCTGCATATCGATTTGAACTTCCTTGTTGAAGATGCGGTCATCGAGATTTCGCAAAAAATTTCGATGCATTTCCATGTCCAGAGGGGTTGTGCCTTGCGCCAATCTCTCAGAGTAGGCTGCAACACGGTTTACGCGGTCTGCCCGTGTTGCCTCAAGCTCTTCTTGAAAGCCGCGCATTACGGCGTTCATGTCACCGAGAGTTGCACGCTCAACATCAAGAATTTGCTTCGTGTAATCGAGCAAGCGTTGGAGTGAAAACGAGAATTTTTTCATAATTTATTTCTAACCGATAGCCTTCATAAGTTGGGCCACAGTATCGTCATATTCAAATTTATCGGTTGTGCGTTGCTGCAAAAATGCGTTGATTTTGTCGATTTTTGCGATTGCAGCGTCAAGCGCGGGGTTTGCGCCTTTTTTGTACGCACCTATCGAAATCAAGTCGTAGTTTGATTCGTACACGCTCATGATATTGCGAAGCGTGTTTGCAGCGTCCACCTGCGAGCGCTCGTCGATGTCGTTCATAAGACGGGACACGCTGTTGAGAATGTCGATTGCGGGGTAATGGTTTCTTGCTGCAATTTTTCGGGACATAATGATATGCCCGTCGATGATTCCTCGAACTGTGTCGGCAATCGGCTCGTTTGTGTCGTCACCTTCAACAAGGACTGTATATATTCCAGTTATAGAGCCAGACTGAAATTTCCCTGTTCGCTCCAAAAGCTTTGGCATCGCGGTGTACATGGAGGGGGTGTAGCCTCTCGCAACAGGCGGCTCACCAGACGCAAGACCAATTTCGCGCTGCGCCATTGCAAAGCGCGTAAGTGAATCCATCATCAAAAGAACGTCGTTGCCCTTGTCTCTAAAATATTCGCAGATGGCAGTTGCCGCCATTGCGCATTTTAATCTAAGCATAGCAGGCTGGTCGGAGGTTGCAACCACAACCACTGAACGCGCCATTCCCGCTTCGCCTAAGTCACGCTCGATAAACTCGCGAACTTCGCGTCCACGCTCGCCCACAAGCGCGATAACGTTGACGTCAGCGTGAACGTTTCTTGCAATCATGCCAAGCAATGTGGATTTACCAACACCAGAACCCGCGAAGATTCCCATTCTCTGCCCTTTGCCGATTGTCAAAAGACCGTCGATTGGCTTTACGCCGAAGCACATTTTTGTGTCAATTCTTGGGCGGCTGAATGGATTTGAAAATGCTGTCTCAACTTCGTAGCGAACAGTTTCGCCTTCGATTGGGCCAAGCTCGTCGATTGGCTCACCAAGCGCGTTTATTACACGACCTATAAGCTTATCTGAAACTGGAATCATCAGCTTGGATTTTGTGCCCTCAACCAAGCTGCCAGGCGCAACGCCAGTCAAGTCGGAGTAAGGCATGAGCAGGACTTTATTTTCTCTAAAGCCGACGACTTCAGCATCAATAACGTTGCCGTCAATAGCGTGGATTTTGCAGATTTCACCGACAGTTGTGGTAGGCCCGACAGACTCGACCATCATGCCGACGATTTTGTCAATCTTTCCCATGTGGCTATAAGTGTCGCTGCGGTTTAATTTTGAGAGCTTACTAGAAAAATCAAGAGGCAAAACAATATCCTCCAACAAAAGCAAATTTGGTCATTTTAGCTTAGCATCATTTCCTTGATGTTTTCAAGCTGAGTTTTTACACTTATATCTGTTATGCCTTTATCGGTTTCGACTATACATGTGCCGTCCTCAGCTTCATCGTCAACATAAATCAAAGCGTTTGGAGCGGTCTGTGTAATAAGCTTTTTAATTTCTGTGCTTGCCTTGGTTTCAACAGGCATCAAGTCCTGCGAAACCGTTATGCGAATACTTTCTTCACGGCGATTGTGGTCAAGGATATCGTAAAGCATTTGCACAATAGCGCGTGAGTCTTCTTTAATTTCGTGGCAGACAACCTTTGCAGACACAGTCATAACAAGGTTTACAAGCTCGCGCTCGTTTTGCGCCACTTGCTCCTCGCGATAACTAGATACTTGCTCAAGCAAGCTTTCAAGTTCCTGTATTTTGGGGTTGTTTTGCGAGACAAACTCGGCTTGCGCTTCGGCAAAGCCTCTGTCAAATCCTTCAAGGTAGCCAGCATTTCGGGCTTCTTCTGCGGATTTTTTGCCCTCTTCCTCGTATGCTGCCATCATGGCCATAACGTTATCGCGTGTTTCGCTCATTAGTCTTTCGGCTTCGGCTTGGGCAATCGCTGCAATTTGCTGCGGGTCTTTAATTTCGCTGCCGTTTGCGATTGCTTCTTGAGCTGTGTATGTGTCGTCAATCATGCGACCAAGGCTTCTAAGCTCTGCCTTTGCTTGGGCAATCTCCACCTTGACACGGTTAAGTTCATCAATATAGCCCTGTTTTTCGGGCAAAACAAGCTCTTGGTCAGCATAGGGGTTGTCGTGGTAGTTAAAGAGCTGCTTTTTTATTACGGGCATGTGGTCAAGCTCTGCCTCGATTAAGTCCGCGAAAGTCTTTTTCGCCCTTGGCCTATCATCGACTACGGCGATGGCCTTTACAATCTTAGACAAGCATGTCATCCTTTCCGCCCTTGGAGATGATGATTTCTCCCTCTTCTTCAAGCTTGCGGATTACGGCAACTATGCGCTGTTGAGCTTCTTCAACGTCACGCATACGCACGTTGTGCAAGTACTCGATGTCGCTTTTGACAGTCTCGCCCATACGCTGTGACATGTTTGTGAAGATGACGTCGCAAACTTCTTGGTTTGAGCCTTTGAGTGCGACAACAAGGTCTTTGCTGTCCACGTCGCGAAGGAATCTTTGAATGGACATGCCGTCGAGTGTGAGGATATCTTCGAAAATGAACATCTTTTTGCGGATTTCGTCGGCAAGCTTGGCATCTCTCTTGTAAAGCTCGTCGAAGATGTATTTTTCGGAACTTCTGTCGATGTGGTTCATGATTTCGGCAATGTAGTTTATGCCGCCAACTTCTGTGAAGTCCATGGAAACCATTGAAGCAAACTTGCGCTCGAGAACTTTTTCAACTTGTGCCACAATTTCTGGGGAGGTTCTATCCATTTTTGCAATGCGCTCAACAACCTCAATGCGAACTTCCTTAGGAAGCTCGGAGATAATTGTGGAGGCTTGGTCACTGCGGGCGTAGGACAAAATCAACGCGATAGTCTGTGGGTTTTCGTGTTGGATTGTTGTCAATAGGTTTTTATAGTCAGCCTTGCGGATAAATTCGAATGCTTTTGTTTTTAGTGAGCGGGTAACGCGGTCGAGCAGGGAGCTTGCAACCTGCGAGCCGAATGCCTTTTCAAGAACGTTTCTCGCGTAGGACACGCCGCCTTCTGTGACAACCTTTTGCGTTAAGCAAAGGGAGTAGAAGTCGTTCATGATTGATTCAACATCGTCGGAGCTAAGCTTTTGAATTTTGGCGATTTCGTAGGTGAGTTTTTCAACTTCGTCTTCCGAAAAGAATTTATATACACCAGCTGCGGCTTCAGAGCCGAGCGAAATCATAATTGTGGCGGCTTTTTGGGAATCGGTCAAAGTCATATTTGCCATTTTAACTCCTCCAAAACATCAATACATTCTAACTATTTGCCGGAAACAAGCCATGTTTTGATAAGTTGTGCGACGATTTCCGGGTCGCTTTCAGCGAGGTCTTTAATCTGCATTTTGAGCTTTTGCTCTGCTGATTCAGCCAAAGCAATAGGCTCGTATTCAATTTCTTGGTTCATGCGGTCGATAAGCGCCATGCCGTTTTCGTCGTACATTTCCAGTTCTGCGGCTGCGGCTTCTGCTGCAAGACGTGCTTTGCGGCGGCTCATCGCTGTGAGGATTATAATTAGGATTATGCAAAGTGCGAGTAATCCGATACCTGCAATGATGAATATGCGAGTCATATTTTCTTCGGGAGTAGGCTCTGGAATAACGTTTGTAGCAAACTTAATGTTTTGCACTGTAATATTTTCTGGCGCAATGCCAGACGCGCTTGACGCAAGAGAAATGATAGCGTCGCGCTCGCCGTCGGGAAGAGTGGTTGCGTTAATCAAAATTGCTGCGCTTGCTTTTGTAATTTCAAAGCCGTCCTTGACGATTTGTTCGCGCAGTGAGCTTACGAGGTAATCGTAAATATCGTGTCCACTGTAGTAAGCGGAGTCTGCAGCTTCGGCTTCTTGTGCTGCATATTGTGTAGTGCCCACGTTGTCCTGTGCACCAGGTACTCCACCTGCTGCTGCAAAGCCGTCGCCAGTTTTCTGTCTATCGAATTCTGAATAATCAAGTGGGTTGTTTGTGGGGTTTTCGGGGTCAAGTGGTTGGTATGTAGTCTGTTCTGCCACGCGGGAGTCAGTGTTGAGTGCGGTCATTACGCTGACCTCAATGTTGCCCTGTCCGTAAGGGGGGAGCACCATTTCTTTAATGTGGTCTTCAAGCGATGTGTTTACTTGCT
Organism: Oscillospiraceae bacterium; assembly: GCA_031554155.1. Lineage (GTDB taxonomy): Bacteria > Bacillota > Clostridia > Oscillospirales > Ruminococcaceae > WRAV01. The sequence goes on along the minus strand of JAVBKH010000161.1, from coordinate 13,330 downwards.
CGGTAAGGTTGAGCTTCTTATTGTTAAAGTCAGAGTTGAGGTCAAGCATTGATTTAAGGTCGCCTGTCTCATCTGCGATTGTGATATTTTCATCGGTAAGTCCGTATACGGAGCCTCTGACGATGTTGCTTATTGCCTGCACCTGTTCTACTGTCAGCTCACGACCTGACTTTTTTTGCAGCATAACTGCGGCAGAAATAGGTGTTTGTTTTTGGTCAAGTGAAAACGCCGATTTTTCTGGAATGCTGATTGTAACAACAGCGTTGCTGATTTCTGGCAAAAGTCTAAATGTTGCCTGTAAGCGCTCTTGAAGCTGATATGTAACGTTCCTGTCTTTATCCTGCTGTGTTGCGGTGAGTCCGCCGCTGTTAGCTAAGTCATATTTAAAGCCAACATCTTGAAAGCCCAAAACTGCAAGCTGCAAGCGTGCTCTGTCCTCGTCTTTGCTTTCAACAAGCAAACGGCCATTGTCTACATCATATGGTACGTTTGCTTCGCTTAGCGCTGCGATAACGTCTGCGTTCTCGGTGCTTGACAAGTCGTTATATAGGACTACATATTCTTTATGATTGAGAATCATGGTCAAGACAAGTGAAATGAGCAGTACACTCGCGACCGAAATTAAAAAAACAAGTCGGGCGCGCTTTGTAGCTTTTGTCCATGTTTCCCTAATCCATGTTATAATCGCTGTAATTCTTTCTCCCATACTTACCTTTAACCCTTTATTAAAGTTATAATATATCTGACCGATATATTGTTATAATCAAAACTAAACGTTTATGCGCAAGATTTCTTGGTAACCCTCAAGCACTTTGTTTCGCATTTGAACAAGCATTTGCAGTGCGACTTCTGCTTTTTGTGAATTAACCTGCATAGCGCCGATATCGTCGAGATTTCCGAGGGTAAGGGCTGCGCCGTCTTGGCCTTTAATGCCGTTGAGCTGCTCAAGATTTTGCACAGCGTCGGTGAACATTCCCTTGAAAGGCGAAGTGTCGTTTCCGACTTTTTGTGCTCCGAAAGCAGATTGAAACGGAGTGATTGGTGATGCTCCATTAATTGGAATTATATTCATTTTAATAACAACCCTTTCGATGCTCTTTGTATAACTTGTCTTTCAAGACTAATAGTGGTATACTGTAGGCGTAGTTAATGCAACCAAAGCTTGCCAACTACTATTTCCCAATTTCAAGCGCTTGCTTGGCCATTGACTTTATAGCTTCGAACGCCGCAATGTTTGCACTGTAGCTTCTTGTTGCGGCCATCGCATCAACCATTTCAACTGTTGTGTCTACGTTTGGCATCATCACATAGCCTTCTTCGTCGGCGTCTGGGTGATTGGGGTCATAAACAGGCACAAGCGGAGTCTCGTTATCCTCGAACACTTCGCTGACAAATACGCCGCCTTTATGGCCTGAGTCATTCAATTCTTGGGCTTCTCTTATGTAACGGTAAAATTCGTCTTGGTCTTGACCTTTTTCTTTATAATACCTAGCATAGCGGCCGTAGGTGCCTTGGTCTTGAGTTACACCGCCTGTTCTTGCGTAACCTGCGCTAGATGGCACGATTTCGCGAAAGACGGAAAGCTTGCGGCGGTAAGGGGTACCATCAGCGGTGCGGGTTGTGTCTCTGTTGGCTATATTCTCAGATATGACGTCCATTCGTCTTTTTTGCGCCGTCATTCCCGAACCCGCTATATCAAGTGAGCTTAAAAATGCCATTGTTTGCCCTCCGTTTTATTTGGGTGTATTATCTGCCACCACTTATCGCATACTTTAATGATGAATAGTGGCCACTAATTTTCTCTTTTAAAGCTTGGTATTGAAGTTGTGTTCTTGCAAGCTCGATGTGCTCGTTGTCAAGGTTGACATTGTTGCCGTCAGCTCTTACTGAAAGCGTTGGGTCGTTGTAAACTCTGCCTTGAGTTGAGCTGATTTTCATTACTTTTTCCATACGGCTCATTCCGTGAGAATTTTGCACCGCATTAAGCTCATGTTCTAGCATACCCTCAAAGCTTAGCCTCTTCGCCTTAAATCCTGGTGTATCTTCATTGGCAATGTTTGTGCTTATAAGTTGTGAGCGCTGCCAAACAGCGGAAAATGCTCGTTCCATAGCAGCGGACTTTGTGGTTTCAAAAATCATATTAAGTTCCTCCTAAAATAGAAAGTAGATTTTCGATGTCAAGAGACAATTCGTCGAATTACGTTTTGTATAATTAATTTAAGTAATACGGATTAGTTATCCTGTTGCGTTAAACACATTATAAGTTAAGCGGCTAAAGTTGTCAACTGGCAAAAGGTTAAAAACCGCATTTTAAAAACACTTTTCAACAAAAAACGGCAATATATTATTCATATTGTTCATTGATATTTCGTCAATATCACCAAATTATTGTTTAAATCTTCTGCATTTCGGGTATAATATTAAACATAATGGAAAATTGCCGCCATAACTCCCGAAAAATAGCTAGATTTTTGGCAATGTTTTTGTGCAAATGTTAAAAAATTAGTCACGAATCAGATGATTTGTGAAAAAACACATCCATTTCTATGATTATATGCCATTTCTTTCAAAAATACCAGAAAAACTTTTTAAAATAATTTTTAATTTGCCCTAAAGTTTTCGAAACCTTGGACGAAATCACTTATACAAGGGAACAACAGGGCAACACCTAAAGACCACGACATATTATAAAAAGTGTCAGTCACTAGATAAATGCCCCGCACAACTCACAGAGAGGTGGTTTATTCATGAAAATCGAAGTTAACGGCGGCTACGGAGCATATCGCAAAAAGGTCGGCAGCGAAAATACTATCGCCAAGAACGCTTCACCAGAATCCAACAAAAAAACATCCGACACTGACGTCGTACAGATTACTCGCGGAAATACAACTATAGCTGACAAAGGACTTCACACGCTCAAGTCCAATTTGCAGCGCGACATTAATCAACCAGCTTCCGCAGCACGCCTTGAGCAGCTTCGCAGCGACATCAAAAGCGGCAGCTACCGCGTGCCCACCGAAGCTTTGATAGATTCAATTCTTGGTGATTAAGGAGGGCTTTTATGCCACAAACATCAGAAAACATCAACTATTATGACAAGTTTTCGGCTTACCTAAATGAGCTTTTGCAAAACTACACAAGACTTGGTGCCCTGCTGATTCAAAAGCTTACCGCAATATCAAAGTTTGACGTTATCTCACTCGACAGCATTATAAAAGAGGAGCAAGTGTTCGTGTTGCTTTCGCGAAGCTTCGACTCTAATATACAATCGTATCGCGAAAAGCTGTCGCTGAAGGGTGACAGCCTTAGCGAGGTTATAAGCGAGATGCCGCCCGAACATCGCCACGCATTTGAGCTTTTGCATTTGCATCTTAAATCAAAGCTCGATGAAGTAAAGGGCCTAAACGAACGTTGCCAGTCACTTATTGAAGAGCGCATCTACACGATTGAACGCTCAATTAATCAGCTCGATAAATCTAAGACCACAGCCTACGGCAAGCCTGGCACTGTGGCAAAGCCCGCCGTAAACCCCGAGTCCCACATACTCAAAAAATCAATTTAGCAACAAAATCCTTTCTGCAAGGGAGATTCTCAAAATGATTAGACCAACCTTTATGGCATTTGAAACTGCAAAACGAGCTCTCAATATCAGCCAAGCTGGCCTTGATACTGTGGGTCATAATATATCTAACGCCAAAACAGCCGGCTTTACTCGCCAAAGAGTAGACCAGGTTTCGTTAAGCATGGGCGGAAAATCTCAAAAATATCAAGTTTTTGGGGCTGCAAATGCGGGCATGGGCTCAAATCTGCAAGGCATTTCGCAGGTTCGGGACCCTTATCTTGACAACCGTTATCGCACAGAAGCATCTGCAAACGGCGAGCTTGGCGTAAAGCAAAACGGCCTTACAGATATTAATAATATATTTGACGAAATTATGACAGATGGCCTTTACAGCCAACTTGGTGACTCTATGACCGCACTAAACGAGCTAGGCTCAAATGCGGACAGCAAAGAGTTTGCAATGGTTGCGCGCGACGAAATCAGCGCACTTGCTTCAATTCTCAACAAAAACGCACGTCAGCTTGAAGAAGCAAGAGAGCAACAAAAAACAGATTTAAAGGTCACAGTTGAGCAAGACATAAACAATATCATCAAAAAAATTGCAGACCTAAACGTAAGAATTCAAGAAGACAACTTCTACGGCAATCCCTCAAACGAGCTGAACGATGCGCGCAATCTTCTTATAGATAATTTGTCGGAATTCGCCGACATTAAAGTAGTTAGAACACCTGTCAAACTTCAAAGCGACAATATAGTTGAGCATGTTAGCATCGAGCTTAAAGGAACAGCACAACCACCAGTTAAGCTGATAGATTCTGGTTTTTACAACCAACTAGGTGTAACGGAAGACCCAGCAACAGGCAAAGTCGGCATTTCGCTTATTGACAGCATTTCGGGTCAGTCCGTTGACGACAACCTTGCCACTCAATTCACAAAAGGCGGAATCAAAGGCTATCTTGACATTTTAAACGGGCAAGGCCCTAACGCCGAAACTGGCGAAAACACCTATAGAGGTATACCCTACTACCAAAAATCACTCGATGAATACGCCAAAGTGCTTGCCGAGACTTTTAACAGAGTCAACAACATCACCGAGGCTCAAGCTAAATCAAGCGGCTCTGCGCCGTATCCTCCAACAGTTACTGCACCCACTCCCCCAACTGTTAGCGCTTTAAGTTGGGTTAAATCAGTCGAAACAGGCACACCAGATTTTGCGAACAAGGCGAAGGACGTCGCTTTCACTTTCGATAGCGGTACAAATAAAGTTACAGCAGTTTCAGACGGTGTGACATACACAGGCAGCTTTGACCCGCTCAAACCTACCGATCCGATTAAATTCGAAGATACTGACGGAAACTTAGGCTTCACAGTTAGCCCATCAGGCCCACCTATTGATTCCTCCGCTACTATTAAATCTGGCACAATGCCGCTGCTTGTGGCAACAACAGACAAAAACCTGCTTGTGCCGCTTGTGCCAACAGTAACTGACACAACAACAGGCGAAAAACCTGCTTGGATTGATACAATTCACGGCAAATCAATTGAGTTTTCTGGCAAGGATTATGCGATTGATTTCACGTTCGATGATGCCACTGGTGCCATGACAGCAAAGATGGCCGATGGCCAAGTATACACTGGAACATTTGCGGGCAATGGCACTGTAGATTTTAGAGCCGACGGCGGCAAGGGCGCAATTATGTTTAGCGTGAAGACAACTACTGAAGAACCTGCTGCTACGTCTTCCGTAAAAGTTGACGCAAAGATTTCCGCAAAAAATATTGCTGTCGCCTCCTCGTGGTTTGAAGACTCGCTTTATATTACAACCACAAAGAAAAACCCCGTAAACGAAAAAAGCCCCAAACTCGGATTGTCGGGAACATCAAATCCTAGCTGGCTAAACTCTGTTGCTATTGGTCCAGACGGCGTGGGTGTAAAAAACGGAACGTATTCGTTCACAGCTACTGGCGCCCCGCCTATGCTTAAAACAACGATTAATGGCGTTGAATATTCTGGCGAATACAAGGCCTCCGATACAATCCAACTAAAAGGTGGCACACCTGAAAAAATTGGTCTAATTGTTCAAACCAACGGCAAGCCGTTTGGTGCAACAATTGCCGAGAACAGTGCCTCAATTGTAAATACCTCTGGCGCTGCTAGTGATAACATTAGCAAGCTTATGACTGAAATAGGCTCAAGCAATAACTTCGAAATCAGCGGAATCAATGGCGACCTGCAACAATTTTTGATTTCGTATCACGCCCAAATGGGTACTGACAAAAACGTTAACGGAAAAAATCAAGACGCTTCGTTTGCGGTTATCAGTGGATTTGCAGACAGACGCGACGCAATATCGTCGGTTTCAATCGACGAAGAAGGCATCAATATGATGACCTACCAAAACTATTATAATGCAGCCGCCCGCTATATGACAACGCTTGATGAAGCGCTTGATAAAATCATAAACGGCATGGGCATGGTTGGCAGATAGGAGGAATAACCCATGAGAATAACAAACTCCTCGATTGCGAGGAACTACACGTCAAACTTGAATACAAACCTAAGTCGACTAAACTCATCGAATATGAAAGTCACTACAGGGCGCAACTTCACCTCAATGGCGGAAAACACCTCTGCCGGTGTTCGCTCCATGACGGTTCGCCGCAACATCTCGCAGCTTGAAGGCTTTATGAATAACGCCAAGGACGCGCAAAATAAATTTGACGGTGCTGAAAAAACTATCGGTCAAATTTCGACAATGGCACAAGATATTTACGCCCGCTTCAATTATGCCATAAACGGCACAAACAGCGAACAAGAGCGCGACGTTATTTCAAAAGAGTTCGAAAAGCTTCGTGATGAAATTTTGACAAGTGCAAACGGCCAGTACGCTGACCGCTACATGTTCGGCGGCACAAACACACAATCTCGCCCGTTTACGACCAACGATGCAGGTGAGCTTATGTACAACGGTGCACGCGTCAAGGACATCAAAAAAGATGACCCATCCAACATATATGACAACCTGCTAAACGACGCTTCCTACGTTGACATTGGCCTTGGACTTACAATGAACGGCTCATCGCAGGACGTTATACCAAATTCAGCTTTCAAAAACACCATTAACGGCCTTGATTTTATGGGCACAGGTGATAACAATCTTTACGACACAATCAACGAAATCATCACGGCACTAAAAGAGCCGTCCTTTGATACAACAAAGGCAGGTGCACTGCTTGACAAAGTTAGAGACGCAGGCAACCACGTAAACCTTACAAGAACAAAAATGGGTTCAGATACACAATATCTTGAATTCACTGTTGGCAGACTTGAGTCTGAAAACGACAACTTGATAAAGCGCCAAGACCAACTTGAATTTGCAGACCCGTATGAAGCTATCATGGACTTTGAAATGCAAAAATATGTCTACGATGCTGCTCTGCAAATGGGCTCAAGGCTTCTACAGCCCACAATCTTCAGCTTCATTAGTTAACCCGTGAACATATAATATAACAAACAACTAAACTTATAGGTGGTGAGTGTATGCAACCATTACTACGAATTCAAACTATTCCAATTAAAATTGAAGCTCAAACAAAGCGCGCATCACTTCAGCAAAGCGCAGAACCTGCTTCCGCTCCTGCACCACGCAGCCGCGGCAACTATCGCCCTGCGCAAGTGAGAACTCCTGCTCCACAGCCGCAAGTTAAAAGCGAAGCTCAAAGAGTAAACCCCGACCAACATCAAGCGCGCGCTGCCCAAGCTCAAAGTACCCAGAGCGACAACTATTTGCAGGAAGCAAGCAACGCCATAGATGCCTTTAAGCAAAGTGCAGTGGTCGGCAATGTGGGCAATTCCGAATACACGCCCAATATCCCTCAAGACTTAGAGTTCGAGCCACAAGTTCCAGTTATTGCTTCAGGTAGCGGCTCCACATCTTTTGACTACCAAATGGACAGAGCAACATACGACTGGAATGCAAGCGCAAAACCACAGCTCGAATATATCCCACCAAGCATCGAATACTCGGTAACACAGTACCCCGACGTAATAATTGAATACGTTGGTGAGCCGATTTACGTGCCAGCAAGCTCAAACCCTAACTATGTTCCGCCTCCCGAAGAAAAGTGAGCTGCACGACGTAAAAATTTGATGACTGTTTTGGGAGAGGATACTCATGTTAGTTAATAGCGCTGTTTTTGGCCAAGTGGAAGTTCCAGAAAGCAATATATTTTCAATGCCAGATGGAATTTTCGGCTTTGGACCAGTTGGCGATTTCGCCTTGGTTGACAAACAAGATGATGACGTTACTTTGATGTGGTTTCAGCCCGTCAAGGAAATTGCACCGTGTTTTGTGGTGTTCAACCCGTATGAAATTATTGAAGGCTACGACCCCGAGCTAGAAGGCTTTGACATGCGCGCATTAGGTTGCCGCAAAGTTAGCGAGCTTGAATTCCTCGTTATTGCAGTCGTGCCTGACGACATCTCAAAGATTACAGTTAACCTAAAAAGCCCTATTGCAATAAACCGCAAAACAAAAATGGCAAGACAGGTTATACTGACCAATAAGGACTATCCAATAAAATTCTTCCTTGTGGAGGAACAACAGGCGGCTCACGCCTAGACTTCGGGGGAAAATATGCTCGTAATTAGCAGAAGAATCGGAGAATCCTTTGTTATAGGGGACGACATCGTAGCAACAGTTGTGGACATAACTGGCGAAAAGGTCGTGCTCGGAGTTGAAGCGCCAAAAACGGTGCCAATCGTCCGAGTTGAGCCGCCTGCTTTAAAGGACGGCGAAAAACCGAACATCAACGCCAAGGGTTACGGTCGCCAATATAAAAAGAGAAAATAAAGCCTGCAAAAATAAGAACTCCGAAAGCTTGTAGCTCTCGGAGTTCTTTTCATTTTATGTTAGGCTGCGATTTTTTCTCTATCGTGACTAGTTGTGCGCTGAGGCAGCTCGGTCTTCGAAAAAATCCCGATTGCAAGCTCGCGAAGAGCACAGTATTTATCTACAAATGTAACGACATAGCTTTCCTTGTATCTTGGTGGTCTCAAAGTAATCAACCACATATGTTTTTTGATTATATCTTCCTCGATTTTGTTAAGCTCACAAATTCCACGCGCATTTTCTAGCGCGATTTGGGGATGTGCGCTTAAGTGACGTTTGCCTGTGTAATCCTCGGCATGTCGGTCGTAAAGGAAAAGGTCGTGGAGCAGGCCTGCTCTTGCAGTAGATTTTGAGTCCCAGCCGAAAACTTTAGACAAAAAGAAGCTGTAATAAGCGACGTCAATTGAGTGTTGTAAACGTGTGTAGCAATAATGTTGGACGAAATTATCAAGTTTTTTTACTTCGTCGTTTTCAAGTAGCGCGTCGACATGCGTGTAAAATTCGGTTACGGCAGCCGCGCGAAAATTTCTGAATCTTTTGACAAAAGAAAACGCCATGCAAAAATTTCCCCCATACTCTTTTCTATGATTTGGTGCGCATGTGATATAGTATAGCACAAAATTCAAAGTTGTATATAACAAACTTTTGCCTTGATTTTTTGATAATTATAGCAAAGTTTACATCATTTAACTTTTTGGGATTCAACTTACAATAAAGTCCTCGAATATGTTTTTTGTTTTATTAAAGAATATGTATAAAGGAGCTTTAACATGAAACAAATTATTCCAGAAATTTATATAAAGAACTGTTCCGAAGGTTTGGATTTTTACAAACAGCTTTTTGGCGGTGAAGTAAAAAATCTACAGCTTTCTGACGATATGCCCATGTTCAACGACTTAAAAGGCAAGGTTATTCATTCCGAATTGCACGTTAATGGCCGCTGCGTGTTCTATTTTGTTGATGTTTTCGAGAAAAAGCGCGAACGCGCAGGCAACATCACACTTGTTTTGCATATGGACGACAAGGCCGAGCTTGAACGCTGCTACAAAGCGCTTTCTGAAAGCGGCACAATTGGTATGCCTTTGCAAAAAACCTTTTGGGGTGCATGGCACGCAATAGTCACTGACCGATTTGGCGCACCTTGGGCCCTTAGCTGCGCAGAATAAAAAAACTCTAACCAAAATCAACATGCCACATATACTGAATTGAGATGACATCGCCACTGTGGTTGCTCTCAAAATTAGAAAGCTCATCACACCGTTGAAAACGCCGTGAGCTTTTATACTATAATGATTGAGGTATATAACATGATTGATTTCGAATTCAAGGGCGGCAAAGACAACGAGCATTGCGAATGTTTCTGCGAATGTTGCCATAAACCTCGCAAATTCCACGAGCCTAAAATGAAAATCACAAACTGCGCACCAAAATGCAGAGAGCCAAAATGCGACTGCTGCGATTGCAAAGATTGGGAAAAATGCTGCGACTGCTGCGATTATTGCGATTGCAAAGACCACGACAAAGACCACCAAGATTGCGATTGCCCAAAATGTCCTAAATGCCCCAAGTGCCCAAAATGCCCAGTGTGTGACACTTGCTACGAAACCCGCGAATTCCACGAAACCTACAAGCGTATAGGCTGCTACGAGCGCAAAGTTCGTTTTGAACTTTGTGAGAAAAACGGCGAAGAAAAGAAAAGACATTACGAAGACAAATGCAATGACTACGGCCATAAGGATTGCGACAAAAAAGACAATTGCGATTGCGATTGCAGAGACTAGTTTCCTAGTTCAAAAAAAGCGCGGACATTTCGTCCGCGCTTTTTGCTATTCTCCTATTATGCCTAACAAAATTTCTTTCAAGATTGTGGGGTTGCCTTGCCCGCTTGATTGCTTCATGCACTGGCCTACAAGGAAGCCGATGACGTTTGTCTTGCCTGCCTTGTATTGCTCGATTGTCTGCGGGTTTGCGTCTAGCACAGCCTTGGCAATGGTTTCAAGTGCCGATGTATCGCTTATCTGGGAAAGTCCCTTTTCCTCTACAATTGACGCTGCTGACTTATCTTCAAATGGTATTATTTCAATAATAATTTTGCCTGACGCACCAGAAATCTTGTTTGATTCAATTAGTGCAACCATTTCCGTAAGCTTTTGAGGTGTGAGCTTTGTGTCGTAAAGCGCAATATTTTTTTCGTTCAATATGCGTGATATATCGCCAAGAATCCAGTTAGAAAGATTTTTGGGCTTGCATGTTCCAAGCTTGACGCATTCTTCGAAAAATTCGCACTTGTCTGCATTTTCAGTGAGCAAGTTAGCGTCGAAGAACGGCAGACCGTAGTCTTTCATCAGCCGCAAAATTTTGGCGTTAGGTAGCTCGGGCAGGCTGTCTTTCAGCGACTTGACATGGGCTTCGTCAAGCACCATTGTCAGCAAATCTGGCTCTGGGAAGTAGCGGTAATCGTGAGCATCTTCTTTCGAGCGCATTAAGAAATTTTTGCCTAGCATATCGTCCCAACGCCGTGTCTCCTGCGTTACTGTTCCGCCGCTTTCAATTAGCTCAATCTGTCGGTTTGATTCATACTCAATCGCGCGCATTGCGCCGTTAAAAGTGCTGACGTTTTTCATCTCAACGCGTGTGCCAAAGGTTTTCGCGCCTTTCTCCATAACGGAGACGTTAACGTCGCAGCGAATTGAGCCTTCCTGCATTTTGCCGTCTGAAACTCCAATTGCAACTAAAATCGACTTTAGCGTGTCAAGGTAAAGCTTCGTGTCTGTGCCGCTCCGCAAATCTGGCTCGGAGACAATCTCGATAAGTGGCACACCGCAACGGTTTAAGTCAATCAACGTGCCGTCAAAGCTGTCGTCGTGAATAAGCTTGGCGGTGTCCTCTTCAATGTGGATTCGCGTTACGCCGATTCGCTTAGTCTCTCCGTTTTCGTACAATAAATCAAGGTGACCGTTGCCGCAAACGGGAATGTCAAATTGGGTTGTCTGGTAGCCTTTAGGCAAATCTGGGTAAAAATAATTTTTTCGGTCGTACTTCGAAACAAGATTAATTTTGCAATTCAATGCGTGCCCCGCTTTTAGCGCAAAGTCCACAACGGCTTCGTTTAGTGTGGGCAATGTGCCAGGCAGGCCGATGCAATTAGGGCAGCAATTTGTGTTGACTTCGCCGCCAAATTCGTTTTTGCAGCCGCAAAAAACTTTTGTTTTTGTGCAAAGCTCGGCGTGAACCTCAAGCCCGATTACAACTTCGTATTTATTGTTATTCATGCTAAGCCCCTTTCTATCTGATTGTCGGCAGCTTTTCGGGGCCACCGTTTGCTTGCTCAAAGTGATACGCCATTTGCAGTGTGGTCTGCTCTGCGAACTTTGCGCCGATTATCTGCATACCAATGGGCAAACCGTCGCTTGCCTTACCGCATGGTAGCGAGATTGCAGGCACACCCGCTATGCTGATTGCAACGGTGCAAACGTCCATTGCGTACATTTTTATAGGGTCGCTTAGATTTTCGCCAAGCTTAATCGCAGTGGTGGGTGAGGTTGGCGTGATTAAGCAATCACATTCCGCAAAAGCCGCGTCAAACTCAGCTTTAATCTTATTTCTAAGCAAGGCAGCTCGCTTGTAGTATGCGTCGTAATATCCTGAGCTTAGAATATTTGTGCCGAGCATGATTCTGCGCTTTACTTCCTCGCCAAAACCTTCACTGCGGCTTTTTTCAATCAGCTCATTCACGTCTTCAAAGTCGCTTGCACGGTGGCCAAATCGTATGCCGTCAAATCTTGCTAGGTTCGACGATGCCTCTGCCGACGAGATGATATAATACGCCGATAGCGCAAAATCCGTGGACGGCAGAGAAATTTCCTTTACCACTGCGCCTGCGTCCTCAAAGCGCTTAACTGCGGACTTTACCGCGTCTTTGATTTCAGTGTCCACACCTTCGCCAAAATATTCTTTTGGCATACCAATCACTTTGCCGCGAACGTCGGATTTCAGCGTCGCCACAAAGTCGGGATATGTTCTAAGTGCAGCAGTAGCGTCCATTTTATCTTCACCGCATATTGCCGAAAACAGCATGGCAACGTCCTCAACACAGCGACCCATTGGGCTAATTTGGTCAAGTGACGAGCCGAAGGCAACTGCGCCGTAACGCGAAACCGCGCCATAAGTAGGCTTCAACCCAACCACGCCGCAATATGCCGCGGGCAATCGCACAGAGCCGCCAGTGTCCGAGCCAAGGGCCAAAATAGCCTCACCCGCTGCCAATGCAGCAGCAGAGCCGCCAGACGAGCCGCCAGGCACATGGTCAAGGTTGTGTGGGTTGTGTGTTTTCTTAAAATATGAGTTCTCGCAGGACGAGCCCATTGCAAATTCGTCAAGATTGACTTTGCCTGTAATGACTGAACCTGCTGTAGTTATTTTGTCAACTACAGTGGCCGAAAATGGCGGAATATAATTCTCAAGCATTTTTGAGGCACAAGTAAGCGGCACACCGCGAACGCCGATATTATCCTTGACCGCAAGCGGAATACCCGCTAGTGCAGACATTTCGTCGCCTGCTGCGCGCTTTTCGTCGACAGCTTTTGCCTGCGACATTGCAAGCTCACGCGTTTGTGTGATGTACGCGCCGATTTTGTCTTCAACCTCGTCAATTCGAGCATATACGTCCTTGGTAAGCTCCACCGACGAAATTTCTTTTGCCGCAAGCATTTTGCAAAGCTCTGACGCGGTTTTTTCAAATAAACTCATAGAAAATCCTCCTAAACCGTCTTGGGAACTACGATGCAGCCCGCTTGCTTTTGTGGTGCGTTTTTAAGCACCTCGTCGCGCTTTAGCGACGGCATTATTTCGTCGCTTCGCAGCGTCATTGCGTTGCT
>JAVBKH010000005.1:0-3992 GCA_031554155.1 Oscillospiraceae bacterium | reverse complement strand
GAGACAATAAGCGTGGTTTTGCATACAATAACTGCATAGTTATCGCGTTTATTAAAATTTGATATTTTATGTTCCTTTATAGCGTTTATTGAAGGCGAAGACGGAATGAGAGCAGTCGCAACAGTGGTGATGAACCGTGTCCACGCTTCAACAGGGGAGTACCAACGTGTCGGGCAGGGTAGTCTGCGCGAGATAATTTACCAAAAAGGCCAATTTGACTGCACGTTTGAGACAATTCGCGGAAAACCCAATATGCAAAATATCTACAATGCAAATCCTGAACAAATACATATTGATATTGCACTTTGGGCTTTAGGTGGCGGTGTTTTAAGCGAAGTTGGCGAGAGCTTGTGGTATTTGAATCCTTATGGAAAATGTATGAAGGAATTCCCAAGAAATGGGTCGGGAACGCTTCATACTCGCATAAATCAACATTGCTTCTATCGTCCAACGCCAAAATACAGCGAAACTTAACCGAAAGGGAGTACAGTATGAATTGTAACAGTGGAGGAAGAAATTTTATGCCAAACCAACAACAAGGTAGCTTTAACAACATGCCAAGCCCCCCAACAAATGGCTCAACATCACAATTTGGCCCTTGGGGAGAAACATATCCTGTCAACCCAAATATGACTGACAGTCCGCTTGCGGTGATGCCGCCACAAATCAACATACCAAGCCAAATGCCGAACAATATGCAAAACCAAATGCCTGCCATGACTGGGCAATTGCCGTCTGATGCACCAGAAACGTTGACAGAATACATTTACACACCAGGATATTTGCGCAGCAACATCGGGAATTTAATGCGAGTAGAATTTTTAATCGGCAACCAATCCACAGATAGAGTTGGAGTTTTGCGAGAGGTTGGAGCAAGCTATATTGTCTTGGATTCGCTTGATGGCAACAGCAAAATGATGTGCGATTTGTACTCCGTCAAATTTGTAACAATATTGCAAACGTCCACAACCAGAGCGATGCTTGGTAACTTTACAAATCTATAAAAGCGCATAGCAAAAGGCCTGTCGATAATTTCGACAGGCCTTCTCTTTTATTTTTGAGATAAAATAGCATCAAGCAAGGCTAAGGCAACAGCAGCCTCAACGCAGGGAACGGCGCGGGGCACAATGCAGGGGTCGTGGCGGCCTTTTGCGGTTATTGTCGCATTTTCAAGCAGTTTGTAATTCACTGTGTTCTGCTCGCGTGATATTGTCGGGGTGGGTTTGAACGCGACCCGCAAAGTTATAGGCATTCCGTTAGAAATGCCGCCCAATATACCACCTTGCTTGTTCGTTTCAGTCACAATTTTATCGTTATTAATTCTAATTGGGTCGTTGCTTTGGCTGCCAAACAAATTTGTGAGACCAAAGCCTTCGCCAAACTCCAAGCCTTTTACGGCAGGAATTCCAAAGATTATTGAAGCGATTTTGTTTTCAAGTCCGTCAAAAATCGGAGAGCCAACTCCAAGCGGCATACCTAGAGCGAAACATTCGACAATACCGCCGACTGAATCATTAGCTAGTCTAGCAGCTTCGATTTCGCTGCACATTTTTTCTCCTGCTTCGTCGTCAAAGACAGGGAATGGCTTCTCTATAACAAATCTTAGCTGTTCGGCTGTCGTAGACACAGGGTCTGGCTTTGTATCAGCGATGCCGTGTATTGCGGCAATATGCGCATAAACCTCGATGCCATGCGGCAAAAGTGCCGCCTTTGCAACGGCACCTGCGAAAACAAGCGGGGCAGTGAGCCTGCCAGAAAAATGCCCACCACCGCGGATATCATTGAATCCATCATAGCGCGTGTGCGCGGTATAGTCCGCGTGTGCGGGTCTGGCTAACGCCTGCATCTCGCTGTAATCGGCAGAGTGGGCGTTTGTATTTTCAATTACTGCGCAAAGCGGCGCGCCTGTCGTGCGGCCGCCAAGAACGCCAGAAAGAATTTTCGGTGTATCGCTTTCCAGGCGCGTGGTCGAGTACGCTTTTTTTCCAGGCGCGCGTCTTGCCATGAATGCAAGAATTTCGTCATCGACTAACTTAATTCCTGACGGCAACCCGTCAAGAGTTACGCCGATTGCAGCACCGTGGCTTTCTCCAAAAATAGAAATTTTAAGTTGCTTTCCCCAACTAGAGGACATCGAACATTCCTCCCAAAGCGGCAAAATCTTTGAAAAAATCGGGGTAGCTTTTATCGACGCAATCAGCGCCTAAAATTACAGACGGCTCGCGGCAAAATGCAGCCGCAATGCTCATTGACATCGCGATTCGGTGGTCGCCGAAGCTGTTTACCACGCCACCGCCGCGCAGCCAGTCTTGCCCAATGACTGAAAGCTCGTCAGCGCTTTCAGAAACGCCTGCGCCAAGTTCACGTAAACCCGCTGCTACTGCGGATATGCGGTCACTTTCTTTTAAACGTAGGCGGCTTGCGTTATAAAGCCTGCTTACGCCATTTGAGAATGTAGCGGCAACGGATAAAATCGGCATTAAATCTGGAATTTGTGAGACATCAACGTCAAAAGCCTTCATTGTGGAATGGCTACACGAAAGCGAATCGCGGCCATATTTTACTTCCGCGCCGATGCCAGAAACAAGCTCAAGTATGTGCTTATCGCCTTGCTTAGAGTTGAGGTCTAGCCCCGCAAGCTCAATTTTGCCGCCAATTGCTGCACTAACAAGCCAAAATGCTGCACTGGAATAGTCGCCTTCGATTTCGCAATCCACAGCTTGGAACTGTTGGCCTCCCGCAATTTTAAAGCCGCTTGCAGTTTCTCGAACATGCACGCTAAACCGCGTCAACATCGCGATTGTCATGTCAACGTAGCCGCGTGATTCAAGGGGAGAAGCAAGCTTAATCTCACTGTCATCGCCTAAAAGTGGTAGCGCAAGCAACAGCCCCGTGATGTACTGTGAGCTGATATTCCCGCCAATTTCAAAGATACCTGCTTGCAGTTGACCAGATATGTTCACGATTTCATCGTCTTTTTTTGATACAACTATGCCATGCTGCTCTAAAACTCGGGTCAGCTCATTTATTGGGCGGTTGGGCAATCTGCCGTGGCCAAAAAAGCTTGCGTCAACGCCCAAAGCTGCTGCAATTGGTACGAAAAAGCGCAAGGTTGAGCCACTTTCACCGCAATCTATCTTCGATGATTTGGGTGCGTGGTCAATGCCTGTTATTTCAAGTCTGTTGCAATTTAAATTTGCTTTTGCGCCTAATGCATTTGACGCATTTATGGTCGCGAGCATGTCAGAAGTAGGTTGAATTGGCGATAGTGTGCTAGTCCCATGGGAAAGCGCCGCGCAAATTGCAGCGCGATGCGCAGCGGACTTGCTCGGCGGAATGTGAAGCCTGCCATGAAGCTTCGACGGCATTATGCGAATATCCAAGATTTAACCCCCTTCTAAAAGGAAAAAAACTCCACTAGCTTGTCAACAGCCACAGGGTAAACAAAAGATTTGCCGATTTTCTCAAGCAAAACCAAATTCATCACGGCACCCTCGCGTTTTTTGTCGCCGAGACTTGCGGCAACAACCTGCTCAATAGGGAAGGGGCAATCGGAGGAAATACCATTGTTATGCAAGATTTCTTCGATTTGTGCGGTAGTTCCTTTATCGGTCAGATTTGCATTCTCTCCTGCTTTTGCAGCAAGCACCATTCCAATTGCAACGGCTTTGCCATGGGAAATTGCGAAATTGGACAACTTTTCGATTCCGTGACCTAGTGTGTGACCAAAATTCAAAATAGCTCGAAGTCCGTTGTCGCGCTCGTCTTCTGCTACAACTTCGGCTTTTAGCTCCACGCACCGCGCAATGATTTCAGCTAGATTATCTCTAAAACCAAAGTCGCGCATACTCGCAAACAGCTTTTCATCTAAAATGCAGCCGTATTTCACAGCTTCGGCAATGCCATCGCGAAAAATATCCTCGCTCAAGGTCGAAAGGGTTTCGATGTCGCACCAAACAAGCTCTGGCTGCCAAAAAGCGCCGAGCAAATTT
>JAVBKH010000139.1:0-2907 GCA_031554155.1 Oscillospiraceae bacterium | reverse complement strand
ATACGACTCGCACATTGCCGAACGCGGTATCTCTATAGTTTCTGTAGCGGTGGAAAGCACAAAGTTCGACGAGGAAAGCGAAAAGAAAATACGAGACTACGAGCTTTCAGACGCGTACACGCAAAGCGGATATCTTGCAGGAGCAACAGGCCGAGCAATGGAAGAAGCTGCAAAAAATCCTAATGGCGCAATGTCGGGATTTATGGGAGTTGGCATGGCGCAAAATATGAACGCACAAAATAACGTGCTTGGCTCAATGATGCAGGCTCAACAGCAAAGCGCGGCTCCTGCCCAACAGGCAGCACAACCCACACAGCCTATGCAGGCAAGTGGCACATCTTGGACTTGCACATGTGGTGCAAACAATTCTGGCAAGTTCTGTTCAAACTGTGGAGCGAAAAGTCCAGCTGCCGCTGCATACAAATGTGACAAGTGCGGTTGGGAACCCACTGACAAAACAAATCCGCCAAAATTTTGCGCAAATTGCGGCGACCCGTATTAATAAAAATACCGTAAAGCTTTAAACCATTACACACAGGAAAACCGTGGATAGAGGAGCTTTAATGAAGAAAATTAGAATAATTGCATTAACGTTTTTACTCGCTTTTACGCTTGCTTTTTCGGCGACAGCTCTTGGTGACGACGTTGATTTTGGCGGCGACACTGGCGGCGGAGGTGGCGGAAACTGGAGCACAAACAACAACGATAGTTGGGGCGGCGGCGGAACGACTGGCGGTTGGGGCAACACAGGCGGAGTCTACGCGGCGGAGTCTCACTCTGGCTTTAGAGAAGGCGGCGGCGGAATTGTTCCAATTGGTGGCGGCACGATAATAGTTTTAATTTTATTTGCAGTCATTTTCATGATGTATGTGCAGCGTCAAGGCAAGGGCGGTGGTATGCCTACATCTGGTGCAACGCGGCGAATCGACGTGGCAAGCTTGCGAGCTTTACAGCAGCAAGACCCCAAATTTAGCGCAGCGGATATCGAAGCCAAGGTTAAAAATTGGGTGTTGCAATTCGAAATTGCGTGGGCAAATGGCGACATGATGCCATGCAGGCCGTTCATAAGCGACGGACTTTACAACACCTACGACATGCAGCTAAAAATGATGCGGCAAAACGGCGAGGCCTCTCGCACAGAGGATTTGGCTGTGATGCAGTGCAGTGTGGAAAAATGGACTAAAGACGGCGACAAAGAATACCTCGATGTGTGGCTGCAAGAGAAAAAACGCACCTACAAAGTTAGCCTTAACAATCCGCAGAATGTAATCAAAGGCGATAAAGAAACAGTTTTTGTACTGGAATACCGTTGGCAGCTTATGCGCTCGGCAGGTGGAAAAAGCGACAACGCGGGCGTTAAGGTAATGGAATGCCCAAATTGTGGCGCAGAAACAAGCGTAAATCAATCTGGCAAATGCGAATACTGTGGCTCAACTTTGCACACAGAAAGCTTTGACTGGGTACTAAACAAGGTCGATAAGCTTTCGCAAACATCGCATAAATAAATTGCAATAAAAAACACCTCCGTAAGCTTAACTTGCGGAGGTGTTTTATCGGGATAGGTATTCGATTATTTTGTATTTGCACTTTCGATTATGTTCACGCTGACTTTTTCTGGGATGCTACTGATAATTATGTTAGTTATGCCATTTTTTTGCTCTTGTGTCAGCTGTATATTTGGCTCTGTCGTGATAATTGCATCTACAGTCTTTTCAGTTTCCGTGGTAGACGTAATTGTGAGAGTAGCTTTATTGACACTTTCGAGCAGTTCAATGGTAGTTTGCAACCTCTCGATTAATTGCTTTTCTAAATTTAGCTTTTTTTCCGCATCTGTGACAGGACTTGTGGCGACTGCGTGATACTTTATGTCATAAACTTCGCCTTCTTCATCGACGGCTGTCAATTTGCTTTGGTTGCAGGCCACTAGCATGAGCGACAAGAGCGCGGATATTACGAGTTTAGCTAGTCGCATTTTGCACCTCCTAATTTTTTAAGCTTTGAATCGGCGCGGGGATTTGCCCGCCGCGCGAAATAAATTCAGAGGGGGAGTACGTATTCACGCGCATAATTGGGCCATTGCCCAACAAGCCGCCAAAGTTAAGCTCCTCGCCAACCTTTTTGCCGATTGCGGGAATCACGCGCACTGCCGTGGTCTTTGAGTTAATCATGCCGATTGCGGCTTCGTCAGCGATTATTGCGGAAATTATATCAGCGCTTGTGTCGCCAGGAATTATCACCATATCAAGACCGACGGAGCAAACAGCCGTCATAGCTTCAAGCTTTTCAATTGTGAGCGCGCCACAGCGAGCAGCTTCAATCATGCCTGCGTCCTCGCTAACAGGGATAAACGCGCCAGAAAGTCCGCCGACTTTGGACGAAGCCATAACGCCACCTTTTTTTACAGCATCATTCAAAAGCGCAAGTGTGGCGGTTGTGCCGTGTGCGCCGCATTTTTCTAGGCCGATTTCCTCAAGAATGTACGCGACGGAATCACCGATTGCGGGAGTTGGAGCGAGTGAAAGGTCGACAATTCCAAATGGAACGCCCAACATTTCGGAGGCTTCTGCGCCGACGAGCTGACCCATTCTTGTGATTTTGAAGGCTGTTTTTTTGATAATGTCAGCAACTTCTGTGATGTTGAGTCCTTTTGTTTTCGCAAGAGCGGCGCGAACAACCCCAGGGCCAGAAACACCTACGTTAATCACGCAATCAGGCTCACCCACTCCGTGGAAAGCACCCGCCATAAAAGGATTATCTTCTGGTGCGTTGCAGAAAACCACAAGCTTTGCTGCGCCAATGCACTCACGGTCGGCAGTTTTTTCGGCACATTCGCGCACAACCTCGCCCATGATTTTCACAGCGTCAAGGTTGATGCCCGATTTTGTCGAGCCAATATTAACGGAGGAG
>JAVBKH010000077.1:0-5394 GCA_031554155.1 Oscillospiraceae bacterium | reverse complement strand
GCAAGAACAAAGCCAGAGCTTGTGAATCTTTCTGCGGCAAACTGCGCAAAGCTTTTGGAGGCAGGCGTTATTGTCGCAATTTCCACTGACTATCCAGAAGTGCCTATTGATGTGCTTGCAAGCTCTGTTGCCTTTGCGGTTGCAGGCGGCATGCCCGCTGAAAAAGCGCTTGAGGCTGTGACGATAAATGCGGCAAAGGTTGTTGCACTTGACCACCGTCTTGGCTCAATAACTGCAGGTAAGGACGCAGATTTGCTTGTTTTTTCAAAAGACCCATTTGCGCTTGGAGCAAAGCCCGATATGGTATTCATCGACGGAGAAATTGTTTCCAAAAATTAAAATATTATGGTGAAATATATGAAAATCGTATCCAAATAGCAAAGTTTGTGGTATACTATTAATAACAGAATATCTTTCTGTTTTAAGAATATGAAAAGGGGCTGACTTTATGAAAACAAATACGACTGCGCGCAACACCACAATTCGCGATAATTTCAAGAATAGCATTGACAAAAAGCTTTCAAAGCTTGACCGTTTCTTCGATGACACTGCAAGTGCAAATGTTACGGTGATTAACGAAAACGGACGCGAGACAGTCGAAATTACAATAAAGGCTCACAGCATGTTCTTTCGCGCAGAAAAAACCACAATGGACAGGCTCGATTCGCTTGACGCAGTAGTCGACGCGCTGTTCCGCCAGATTGTGAAGAATAAGACCAAGCTTGAGAAAAGAATGAAATCCCAAGCGTTTGAACCTGGCTATGAGCAGGATTTTGTTGGCGCTGAAGACAGCTTTAGAGTTGTCAAATCTAAGAAATTCCCTGTAAAACCAATGGATATTGAAGAAGCAATCCTGCAAATGAACTTAATCGGCCACAGTTTTTATATGTTTAGAAGCAGTGACTCGGGCCACATTTGCGTCGTATATAAGCGCAAGGACGGCGACTATGGCTTGCTTGAGCCTGACGCAGAATAAAAATATTTTATATGCACAAAATATCTCCGACGGTACTTGACCGTCGGAGATTTGTTTATTTGAAAGGAAAAAACTATGGAAAACGAAGTTTTAATATATGTTTCTGGCATGAGAGGTCGCGACTGTGAAAATAAAATAGTAAAAGAAATTGCAACAAACATGGCAGGAGTTGAAATGGTGCAGGCTAATGCACAAAAGGGCCTTGTCAGCGTAACAGGCGGCGACATTGACCAACTTGAAATCGTAGATATAATCGAAAGTATGGGCTATAGGTCGCTGACGTAAAAAACACAACAAATATCAAAATTAGGTTATATTTTAGACTATTTTTTTTCGTATACTATTGCTCCTGTCACAAGAAAAGTGTATAATATAAAAGTATATATTTTTATTAAAATAAGCATACTTTGCGGCGGAGGCTTAAATGATAGGGGATTTACACTGTCACACCCATTTGTCGGACGGCTCGATGAGCTTGGACGACTTAATTTTCTACGCCAAACGTGCAGGACTTGATTTTATTGCAGTCACCGACCACGACACAATGGACGGTGTGACACGCGCAGAGGTGCTTGGCAGGCGATATGGCATCAACGTAATACCCGCCGCAGAAATTTCATGCAAGGACAGTGAACGAGGAAACAAGGTGCACATCTTGTGCTACATGCCTGTAAAGCCAGACCGTTTACAGGGAATGTTCTCGCAAACTCTTGATAGCCGCACAAAGGCAGGCAAGCGAATAATTCGCGCGGTTATTCGCTATTACCCTATTACAGAGGAGCATATTGCAAGATATACTCTGGGCAGCAAATCAATTTACAAGGCGCACATCATACAAGCGCTGCTTGATTTAGGCTATGATTGCCAAAGTCACGGTGACCTGTATCATCAACTTTTTTCTTCAAACGGCGGCATTTGCGCTAGGGAGCCAGAATATACCGACGTTTACGATGCTCTCGAAATAATTCATTCAGCGGGTGGCATTGCGGTTATGGCTCACCCGCCGATGTATAAATCAATGGAACTTTTAGAGGAGCTTGCGAAAAAAAACCTTATCCACGGTGTCGAAACGTTTCACCCGTCAATAAATTCGCAGGATTGCGAGACAATTTGCAAGATTGCCGATAAATATGGGCTGATAAAAACAGGTGGTTCAGATTTTCATGGATTCCTTACAAGCCGACCTAATCCGCTTGCAACGCGAATCACAAAAGAAGACGCAATCAACGCAATGTATCAGCTAAAAAAAAGCTTGGCAAAAAAGTAGGAGGGGGGTCACTATGATTTTACATGAGGACGATGACGTAAAAATTGCAGGCTCGTTTTCGGGCGTTGGAAAGGTCAATCAGGTCGATTCAGGCGAGGAATCTGCCCGACAATTCCTAGAACAAAAGGAATGTGGCAACATAGACAAAGCGCGTGAGCTTGGGAAATCTTATGCTGATGCCCTAATACATATTGAAACTGTGCCTTCGTTAACTGCGGAAAAACCGTTGACGCAGCGTGAACTGCACCACCAACTGCTTTTGTATTCGTATGTTGTGAACCGCGTTATAGCCGAGTTTGCGCCTAATTCAATTGTCGCGCAGACTTGCCTAAACGTGTTTTACACCCAAATTGAAGAAACGTCTGCCGAATTGCATCAGCATTTGAACGATATGGCGGCGTTTTCACTCTACGTTTTGTGCGAGCGTTCGCCAAGCCGCTCCGACGAAGAAATCGGCTCGATTTACGCAGAACTTTGCGATTTTGACGGTCGCGACGACATAATTGACGAGGGAAATTCTTTTTTCAAACGAGCTTACGATTTTTGCAAAGGTAAAATTTTGGGAATTGATTTTTTAAGAAAATAAAATATTTATATTGACAAATCTTTAGTTGTATGTATAATATAGTTTAACAGCTAAACCTGTGAACAGGAAGAGTAGGCAAAAAGAACGACCCAAAGAGAGCCGCAGATAGTGAGATTGCGGCGGCAAGCTTTTTGTTGAATGGACCTGCGAGGGTGGTACGAACAGCCGCAAGGCCAAGTAGCAACCAACGGAAACTCCGACCGTTATCATAGGAGCGTGCATTTTTGTGCATGAAGCGAGTGGGCCGTTTGGCCAAATTGGGTGGTATCGCAGGAGCAACGCTCTTGTCCCATATTTTATGGGACGAGGGCTTTTTTATTTGCTAAATTTAAGGAGGAAAGAATCATGGCAAAAATACCTTACAAAATTTATTTATCAGAAGACGAGTTGCCAAAGTCGTGGTATAATGTTCGCGCAAATATGCCAAATCAACATGCGCCATTCTTAAACCCAGGCACAATGAAGCCTGTAACACAAGATGAACTCGCTCATATTTTTTGTGATGAGCTTGTACGCCAAGAGCTTGACAATACAACCGAATTCGTCCCGATACCCGAGGAAATTCGCAGCTTTTATAAAATGTACCGACCATCGCCACTTGTGCGCGCATACTGCTTAGAGCAAGAGCTGAAAACCCCTGCCAAGATTTACTATAAATTCGAGGGCAGCAACACCTCTGGCTCACACAAGCTCAACTCTGCCGCTGCACAGGTTTACTATGCAAAGCAGCAGGGAGTCAAGGGACTTTCCACCGAAACAGGAGCGGGGCAGTGGGGCACAGCGCTTTCAATGGCTTGTGCATTCTTCCACATTCCGCTAAGCGTGTTCATGGTCAAGGTTTCAAGCGAGCAAAAACCGTACCGCAAAGCCGTTATGGAGACCTACGGTGCGGAAGTAATTCCGTCGCCATCAAACACCACAAAGGTTGGGCGCAGGATTTTGGAGGAAAACCCGAACACAGGCGGCAGCCTTGGTTGCGCAATATCCGAAGCAGTTGAGTTTGCCACAGAAAATGAAGGCTTTAGATATGTTTTAGGCTCTGTCCTTGACCAAGTTTTGCTACATCAAAGCATTATTGGCCTTGAAGCCAAAGCGGCAATGGATAAATACGATGTTTACCCAGATATAATTATCGGCTGTGCAGGTGGTGGCTCTAATCTCGGCGGCTTGATTTCTCCATTTGTCCGCGACAAAATTAATGGCCAAGGCAACCCATATATCATTGCCGTTGAGCCTGCATCTTGCCCGTCAATGACGCGTGGACGCTTCGCTTACGATTTCTGCGACACTGGACGCATCACTCCACTTGCAAAAATGTACACACTGGGCGCGGGCTTTATGCCAGCCTCCAATCATTCGGGTGGGCTTCGCTATCACGGAATGAGTCCGATTGTGTCGCAACTGTATCACGACGGCTACATCAACGAGGCGAGAAGCGCCGCGCAAACAGCAGTTTTTGATGCTGCCACACAATTCGCAAAATGCGAAGGTCTGCTGCCCGCGCCAGAATCTTCCCACGCAATACGCGCCGCAATCGACGAGGCGATAAAGTGCAGGGAGACAGGCGAAGAAAAGACGATTCTGTTCGGCTTAACAGGCACTGGCTACTTTGACCTTGCAGCCTATATGAGCTACAACAGCGGAGATATGCTTGACTATATACCAACCGACGAGGACTTGGAAAAAGGCTTTGCAAGCTTGCCAAAAGTAGAATAGTATAAAAGATATAGCATAACAAAACACACCGCCGCGAGAATTTCGTGGCGGTGTGTTAATTTTATCTTGATTATTGGACGATGCGTTTCTGACTACGAACGTAGATAAAACCACAATATATTGCGGCACAAATCAATCCAAGTAAAAACAGAATTAGCGGCTCACGCATTAGAATAATTTTAGTTAAGGTGACAAAAGAATCAGCTACATTAAAATAATGCATGAAATGGTATGTTGCCGCAATGATACCAGCATTAATAAAGGATATTGGCGCAAAATATTTTCCATTTGATTGACAAACCAACCAACAAATACCATTTATCAAGAACAATAGCATCTCCGAATACCACAGAGCTTGCACAAGATTTGTTACTTCAATGCCAATTTTTACTGGATAAAGGCTTGAAAATAAGATTGAACCGAGTGGTTTTTTAGCTTGATTTAGCATGAAGTCAGTCCAATTATACAGATTAAAAAACTCATAGACTAAAAGAGCAAAGAGAACGATTGATAGTGCAAAAAGCGCAAAAAGAACGATTGATAGAACAAAAAGAGTAAGAGTCAGCCAACGTTGGCGCACAGCTTTGGCGACACTTGTGTCGCGTGGATTTTCAAGAGCAGAGTTAATGTATTTAAGCCGCCAGACCATGAGCGCTGTGAAAATAGGCGCAACCACAACATAAATTACACTAAAATTAAAATCGCTAAACAAGTGGTAAAAATAATAGAAAAAGTTGCTTAGATAAAAGAAAGCTGTTGCTATTATTGCAATAAGCAAAACAAAGCGTTGAATAAAAATATACTCTTTAAACAATCTTTCTTTTGTTTTGTCGATGTCCATTTTATCAC
>JAVBKH010000262.1:0-3602 GCA_031554155.1 Oscillospiraceae bacterium | reverse complement strand
CATTTCTAACTGATTTACTCCCATTTATCGCGACCTCCTTGGTTTTCTTCTATTTTACCATATTTTATGTCAGTTTTTCAACACGCCCTATAGAGCTTCAGCCTTAACCCAAAAATCCTCGCCGCCCTTGCTGTCCTCACCTTTGGTGTTTTCCATAAGTGTTGTGACGAGCTTTAAGATATCCTTTTCAGAGCGTATGTAAGCAAATGGATTGTAGTGCATACTCTTAGAAAAATTGATAGTATTGAGGATTTTTACCTTGTATCCTTTGCGTAAAAGCATTGTTCCGCACTCAATTAGTACGCTACCTTTCGGGTCGGTCACAACATATGACGAGTGGCACTGCATTAAATTTGGCTTTAAAAAAAATCGCGTCTTTCCGCTACCAGAGCCACCGATGACTAACACATTTTTATTCCTCGCGTGTTCTGGCTTCGGTGGGCGACCGTTCATCATAAGCCGTTCGGTTTGCGTCAAAATTACGTTTTCATCTGGCTTTGGGTCAACATATGGCTTTATGTCTGAGGCATTGCCCCATCGCGCACTACCATACTCGATTCCGTGGCGGTACTTCTTCGCATTTTTTGATTTAGCATATACGGTAGCTCGAATGATAACTGCGCCAAGTAGTCCAATGATTAAATCATGCACTTGAAAGCTAGGCAACAGCGACGAAAAGGCTTTGCTTATCGTGCGCGTCATGCTTACAAGTTTTACTGCCATATTATCACCGTTAGCCAGCCTGTACGCAAAGGCAAGTTTATTGAAGCACCAAGCCAAGAACACATATGGGAGATTAGGCAGGACATATTTTTTGATATTGGGGTTCATCGTCCGACCTCCCTGTTTTTGTGCTTAGTCTTGTCGGTTACTTGATTATTTTTGATAATATCTTTGAACTTACCTAGCTGTAGCAAGACTGATTTTTTGCGATTCTGTTGCTTCATGGATTTGCCAGTAAATTCGGTGAAAGCGGCGGTGAGTGCGTCAGCGTCACGACTTTTGAAAAACACTAGATACTTCGGAGGGTTTTCAGACGAATCCTTTTTGAGCGCAAAGTCGACGCCGTATTTTTGAGCCACTCGCTCGAAAGATTTTATATTCCCGTCTGTGATTTCGATATTGGAAACTCCAGCACCTTGCTTGATAAGGCGTTTTACACTTTGTTTGCCTTTATACATCTTTGGATTGTTCGACGCTGATTTCATATCCCGCAAAACCCTTGAAAGAGCAGCTTTCAGCACCCTTGCAGTCAGCTTGGTTGCTTGAATTTCGATTGCAACCGCCTTGTTTGTGATTTCTTCTTGCATTTAGGAAACTCCTTTCGGGCATAATTCTTGACGGTAACAAAAGTCTGTTGCCGTCATTGTAAATGAATTGAATTTGTTGTAGAATGGTTATAGTAGGGAAATATTCTTTTTTCACAAATTTGCGTTATATTTTCAAAATTCATATAATTCGCCAACGCAAATCTCCTAGCTAAAAGACGAACTCAAGGAAGCAACATCTTTAGGTTATTGGATAATAAATCTAAAGCCATATAGCCTTCATTAAAATTACGGACAAACATTGACAAAAAAAAATGATTGTACATGATATACTATTGCCTAGCTTAATTTTGATTGCAGGTGGTATTATTATGATTAAAAACAATTTGAAAAGTATCAGAATGCAAGAATATATGCAAAATAAAAGAGAATTTGCAAAGAACATAGGCATAGCTGAACAACAGTACTTGCGATACGAAAATGAGCTGACATTTCCATCACTTGAAGTGTCTTTAAAGATGTCATATAAACTTAATAAAACGGTTAATGACATTTGGTATTTAGAAAATGAAAAAATAAATGATTAGTTAGTTAATTTTTATACTTAATAAATGAGATAAAATATAGAGTTAAACATATAATATTAGTATACAGTCATTATTGGAGGTTGCTAATATGTTTAATATATTTTATTTTGTGTGTAAGATAATTAAGGACTTCGAAGAAAAACAAATAAAATATACTGAATCTATGCGTTCCAAAGAGATAAATAGATTTTTATGGAACGCAAAAAACACAGTAAAATTGATTTTAATTCTTTTGTTTTACATATTTTTAACTTTGCTTAGTATAGTTGCGTTTACTATTGTTATTGTTTTAATGGTGACACATTTTGATGAAATTACTTCTGAGATTATTTTGCACTTACCATTTTAGAGCCAGCATTTATCTTTCAACTCTAATTCTTGTAGCTTGATTTTCCGCTTGTCTAGCACACAAATATTCATTATAATCTTTACCGAATTTTGTAGGCGGCGGGTCAATTAAAATTTTGACATCATGCAAAGCAAGTTCGGAACGTATAGCCTGCTGCACTCGAAACATGCCAAGAACACCAGCGAGGTCATTATCAAGGCACAGATAAACTATGTTGATTTCGGTGTGGTCGGCAAGGTATTGTTTAGCAGCAAGTGGGGAAGTGCCGCCAAGTGACAAGTAATGCCGTGATTGCCAATTCAATCCTTCCATTTTGTCAAGTGTTGCGCGTGACAGCGCATCAATTGCACTTTCACATATGTATAATGTGTCGCCTGTTCCAGTCAACGCGAAGCCGAAACGCTTTTCACTTCCAGCGACATCACGTTTATAACTGCCAGTTATTCCACGCTCACATGCAAACCGTGCTATGCCTTTTTTATCACGCCCAATGAAAACGCAGTTGTGATATTTTTGGCGTTCAAATACGATTCCGATGAATAAGCAATGCTTAACAATGTCAGCGTCAATCCCACGGTCTTGAAGATAGCCCACAGTTTTTGACGCATATTTTGCAGCTTCTGGTAGAGCAAATGCTTTTTTGTTGATGTCACGATTTACAGGCTGAATAGGAACAGCCGCAAAGTGTTCGCCACTCAATAAGTGAACAGCCTCTACGAAGCCCATTTCGCGAACTTTGATAAGATAGTCAAGTGCGTTTTTGCCGCCAAATCCTCGACTACCCCAATGCCATTTACCATTGCTTATAATTAGGCTGTCGTGCGTAGCCGTGCGAAACTCGCCGCCACTAGAACGCCTAAGCTCATTAGGTTCATACACTTGCAAGTAGGAAAGCAAGTCAATCTGTTTCGCTTTTTGCTGTTGTTCTGGTGTCGCCCAATTCATGTGAAAAACCTCCCACTAGCGATTTCAGCCGCTTCCTTGGCGGTTTCAATCAACTTATCGGGTATCCTTTTGCGCATATATGCTCTGAAGCTACGAACATGGTCAAAGGCTTTTGAATTGATTTCATCAAGCAATTCGACAATAAAAAGGTCGTCTATCTTTTCTAACAGACGACGTTGAGGAATGTTTTCATTTTTCAAATCTACGATAACACCAATAATGCTGTCTATTATGCCCATTTGCGCTGACGGCATATCGTCCTCCATGTCGCTATAGTTAATATCGCTTTTAAGCTTTTCGAGGTAATCATCATCTTTTTCGCTTGCGCTAGATGAAGAATCAATATCGCTAAAGTCAGTTTTACTCTTGTAAGTATTACTAGATGCGGATTTTGCGCAGTCAAGAGTGCTTGTTTTCCGAAGTCCAGACTGCGGTTTTTCCGCATTCTGGACT
>JAVBKH010000179.1:0-5495 GCA_031554155.1 Oscillospiraceae bacterium | reverse complement strand
CGACCTTTGGCTTTGAAAATACCTGCAACTGCACCAGAATCAAGCGCATTTGCGGCAATGCCGTACACAGTTTCCGTGGGTAAAGCCACAAGACCGCCGTCTTGCAAAATCTTGGCGGCACGCTCAACAACGGCGTAGTCTTGCGACAAATCGCTAATTTTTAAAACTTCTGTTTTCATTTTATCCCTGACTTGATTGCAGTTTTTCGGCTTGGTCAAATGTGTGCAGCGCGTCAAAAAGCTCGTCAAGCTCGCCGTTCATAATCGCCTCAAGCTTGTAAAGTGTAAGCCCAATTCTGTGGTCGCTCATGCGGCCTTGAGGGAAATTGTATGTGCGGATTCGCTCGCTTCTGTCGCCTGTGCCTACCTGTAGCTTGCGCTCGCTTGCAATTTTGGCGTTTTGCTCGCTCAACATCTTTTCGTAAAGTCTGCTGCGAAGAATTTTCATGGCTTTGTCTTTGTTTTTGTGTTGGCTTCTCTCGTCTTGGCACTCGACCACAAGGCCTGTTGGCAAGTGAGTTATGCGAATGGCAGACTCGGTTTTATTGACGTGCTGACCACCTGCGCCGCCTGCACGGTAAGTGTCAATTTGTAGGTCGCCTGTGTTTAGTTCGACTTCGACGTCTTCAACTTCTGGCAACACAGCAACTGTGACGGTCGAAGTGTGAACGCGACCCTGTGACTCGGTTTCTGGCACGCGCTGCACGCGGTGAACTCCACTTTCGAATTTAAGGCGGGAGTAAGCTCCGTCGCCGTCGATTGAGAAGCTGATTTCCTTAAAGCCGCCCAGTTCTGTGGCATTAGCGTTTAGCACTTCGCTTTTCCAACGCTTTGTTTCGCCGTACATAGAATACATGCGGTAGAGGGAGTTTGCAAACAAAGCAGCTTCGTCGCCGCCTGCGCCGCCACGAATTTCAATAATTACGTTTTTGTCGTCGTCCTTGTCCTTAGGCAACAGCAGAATTTTAAGTTCTTCTGCATATTTTTCAACTTTTGCGCGGCTTTCGTTCCATTCTTCATCCACCATTTCTTTGAAGTCGCGGTCGAGTCCGCCTTCATCAAGCATACCTTTGGCTTCTTCCATGGCTTTTTTCGCGGCAGAGTATTCGCGAAATTTTTCAACCACGGGAGACAGGTTTTTGAGTTCCTTCATCAGAGATTTATAATTGTTGGTATCGCTGACGACGTTTGGGTCCATTAACAGCGTGTTAATTTCCTCAAATCGGGCGTCGGCATTTTGCAGCTTATCAAACATTAATTTTTAGCCCCATTCTCTTCATGTAAAATAGATTTTATGTTTTTTTCGCATTTTGCGCGCGCCACCATCACCTCGTGACTACAGCCTAGGCAGCGTATGCGAAAGTCCATGCCTGAGCGCAGCACAAGAAATTTATTTTCACCACATGGGTGTTTCTTTTTCATCGTCAATATATCACCAACGCGAACGTCCATAAAAAACCCTCCGAGTTTCGCATAACTTATATTGTACCATATTTATATCAATTTTCAAACAATTTCCTGTGTTAAAATATTTTTTTGGTGCAACATAATCTAAAACAGATTTGGAGGCATCAGTATGAGCACAACGATATTTTGCACATTTGAGCAACAGGATATAGCCGACCTTGCTATGGGCGATTTGCGAAACGCAACCATAGGCATTAAAAGCATTCACTATGTTGGAGGGTATAATTCACGCACAAATATTTTAAATGCAAGCACCACAAATAATAGTTGGGGCAGCGTTTTGCCGATTAGGGGAACAATGGAGGTCGAAGTTCCATCAAGACCCGTTAACGTGAAGATTGTGTGTTCCGACGCAAGCGCAGAATCGGTTAAGTCGCGGCTTATAAATCTTCGCGCATATCAAATTATAACTATGAGATAATTTTCTAGATTGAAGCATGACTCCGTTTTTTTCTGAATACATTAGAGTGATGAAAAAAACTAGGAGGTTGTACAAATGTCGAACGTCTACAGGCCGGAGGGCGTGATGTTGGAGGCCAATGATAGCTCCAGTGGCTTTTCAATGCACGCTCTGCGTGAGGCAATGGAGCATAAAAAGATTCTTGAGGCAAGAGCGTGCGTATGTGATTCGTCGCACAATCTGATTGTAGAATTGGGCTGTTGCAAGGGAATTATTCCGCGAGAAGAAGCTGCAATCGGAATTGACGACGGCAGCACGCGAGATATTGCAATAATATCCCGCGTCAACAAACCTGTGTGTTTTTTTGTTACGGAAATTGCAAACGACTCCGACAATACCCCATACGCTGTTCTTTCACGAAAAAAAGCGCAGGAGAAATGTCAGCAGGAATATATCGGCAAGCTTAGGCTTGGCGATGTTATAAATGCACGTGTGACGCACCTTGAGTCCTTCGGAAGCTTTGTCGATATCGGCTGCGGCATAGCGTCGCTAATTCCAATTGATGCAATATCAATTTCAAGAATATCTCACCCCAAGGACAGATTTAGAATAGGGCAGGACATTAAGGCCGTTGTGAAAGCAATTGCCGAAGATGGCCGAATCACGCTCACGCACAAAGAATTGTTGGGTACATGGGACGAAAACGCGAGAAGCTTTGAAGCAGGCGAGACCGTAGCGGGACTTATTCGTTCAGTTGAGCCATATGGCGTGTTTGTTGAGCTTACGCCGAACTTAGCGGGCCTTGCAGAGCCACGGGAAGGCGCACAAACAGGGCAACACGCAAGCGTATACATAAAAAGC
This sequence comes from Oscillospiraceae bacterium, assembly GCA_031554155.1. Taxonomy (GTDB): domain Bacteria; phylum Bacillota; class Clostridia; order Oscillospirales; family Ruminococcaceae; genus WRAV01. Next base: position 2,768 of record JAVBKH010000179.1, on the reverse strand, counting down.
CTAATTCCTGACAAAATGAAAGTAAAGCTCATCATTGTTGACGCGTTTGAAGCTGCGTACATTCCTCCCAAGCCCGTCTACTTCATTACAAGCGGGCACCTTGATGTATGGCGATATTCGCCAGAAGCCTCCGACCGCGTAATTGAGACGAATTTTGGAGTAAGTGACGCGTAGATAAAACGATTTTGCCGTATCTTGAGTGGTGCGGCAAATTTTTTTTAAAATTAGGTTGCATTGTCCACTTTTTTTTATTATAATAGGTAAGTAAGTTGGGGATATAGCTCAGCTGGTTAGAGCGCACGCTTCACATGCGTGAGGTCGAGGGTTCGAGCCCCCCTATCCCTACCAAAACAAAAACCACCGCAAGGTGGTTTTTGTTGCACACTATATCATGGATATGCTATAGTGTATAATAGATTCTATATTTTGACAATCTGATAGGAGGATTTTGGTGGGGCTTAATAATTATGAGGAATTAAACGCGATACACCTCGATGTGCTTCGCGAAATTGGCAATATTGGTTCTGGAAATGCGGCTTCATCATTGTCGGCAATGATTGGCAAGCCAGTATATATCGATGTACCGAATGTCGAAATACTTGACTACAATCAGACGCTTGAAAGAATCGGTGGACCTGAGACAATGATTGTTGGCCTTTTAGTGACGCTTAACGGCGACATTAACGGTATGATGATGTTTTTGCTAGACCAAAACTTTGCTGCAATGCTTTTGAATGCTTTAATGGGCATGGAAATCAGCTCGTATGATGAAATAGACGAAATGGGTCGTTCTGCAATCCAAGAAATGTCAAATATTATGGCGGCATCGTTCGTCAATGCAATTTCAGATATGACAGGCTTCTTGATTGATATTTCAACACCCGCAATCACCATTGATATGCTTGGCGCAATAATGAATGTGCCTGCCACATTTTTCAACGATATAAGCGACCAGATATTGTTTATCAAAAACGAATTTGGCAGTGAAGAGCCAAAGGCACCAGCGCACATTATCATGATGCCCGATGTTGAGTCACTTGAAAAGCTGTTGAATAAGTTGGGCCTTGAGACCTAATTTCGTACCCTATGAAGCAATAACGCAAACAAACATTCACAAATAGCTATAAAAGACCCGCATGGGTCTTTTATTTTTTTGCGCAATCAAGATGGATAAATCCAATAAGAATGCATAACTAAACCATTAGTAGGCTTTTTATATAATATTTTTAAAAATTCCACCAAACAAGAAATTTCCAGTTGACAATTGAAGATGAAAGTAGTATATTATGAAACGATGATTCAAACATTGTTTGAAACGATGTTTATACATGATGTAGAAACGGAGCGATTATGTACACACAAGATAATGAGGACAAGACAGCGCAGGAAAAGATTTTGCGTGTCACAATTGAATTAATAGACGAGGGCAAGGGCAGTACATTGACAGTGCGCCAAATTGCCACGCTTGCAGGCGTTAATGTGGGCGCAATAAACTATTATTTTGGCTCCAAAGATGAATTGATTAACATTGCATCAAGGCGAATTTTGCAGCGAGTTAACGAGAGCTTTTTGCTTCTTGACGATACCTCGCTTCCACCTCTCGTACGGCTTGAAAACTTCTTTATTGATTTTATAGGCAAAATGTTACATTGTCACAAGTCCTTTGTTCATCAAGTTTTCAAAAATGAGAACGGTTCAAACAAGCGAGTGTTTTCAGGTAAAAGGGAAATTGCAAGCTATATTATGGAAAGCGGATTTGACAAAATTAAGGCCACAATAATTGAATTGACAGGAGATTCTGATGACAGTAGGACGCAAATGCTGTCGTTGCAAGTTTTTTCAGCGATAATCATGCCAAATATTATGATGAGCCATGCACAAATGTCAACAGAGAAAAAGTTACCGCCAATTGAGGAACAGGTATCTTCGATTTTAAACCGCATGTTTAGGTAATTGGAAGGTGTTTCATGTATAAACTTTTATCATATATCAAGTCATATTCGGGAATGGTTTTGTGCGCTGTTGCACTGTTGTTTGTCCAAGCACAATGCGACCTTGCGCTCCCCGACTACATGTCGGATATCGTTAACACAGGCGTTATGTCGGGCAATATAGGCTATATTTGGGAAACAGGCGGCATGATGTTGCTTGTCACAATTCTTGGCACAGTGTGCTCGATTGCAGTGGGTTACTTCGCCGCAATGACAGCGGCAGGCGTTGCGCACGATTTGCGACGCGACGTTTTTAAAAAAGTGCAGCACTTTTCCAATGCCGAGTTCGACAAGTTTTCCACATCATCATTGATTACTCGCACAACAAACGATATAACCCAAATTCAAACTATGCTGGTCATGATGATTCGCATGATATTTTACGCTCCGATTATGGGCACAGGCGGAATAATTAAAGCTCTAGAAAACAGCAAAACAATGTCTTGGATTATAGGAATTGCGGTAATTTGCTTAATAGGCTTGATAATGGTTTTGTTTTCGATTGCATTGCCAAAATTCCGCGCAGTGCAAAAGTTAATCGACAGACTAAACCTCGTTAGCCGCGAAAACCTTGAAGGTATGCCAGTAACGCGCGCCTTCAACACGCAAAAGTTCGAGCTTGCTCGCTTTGCAAAAGCAAACAGCGACTTGAGCGAGACAAATCTGTTTGTCAACCGCGCAATGAGCATAATGATGCCTAGCATGATGCTCATAATGAACCTTACAACAATTGCGATTGTTTGGATTGGCGCACAACAGGTTTCGGCCTTCAAAATC
>JAVBKH010000123.1:0-3316 GCA_031554155.1 Oscillospiraceae bacterium | reverse complement strand
GAGACGAAAACTTTCGGTATCGCTTACTTTGCGGCTTAAAAGAGACAACGCGTGTTGCTCCGCCTCAAATTCAACTCGACCACCGCCGACGGTACCAAAACAACGTCCAGAATCCGTCACAATCATCTTTGCGCCTACACCACGCGGGGCAGAGCCTGTTACTGAATAAATGCTAACAATTACAATATCTTTGCCTTTTTCGAGACAGTCTTTAAGCATGCTAAAAAATTTAATCATAGTATAAACCCCCTTTAAAATACAAACTGTATAATAGATATTATTCTGTCTTGCTCGTATAATATCATTTTTAGACTTCTAGTGTCAAATTAAATCTGTATTTTTCATTAAATTTCTGCTATAATGTTCTCAACTTGAATTTTTAGGAGCAAAGAAATGGAATTGCCCAAACATAATATTAAAATTGACAACATGACAGTAAAAACAGTTGAAGCAGTATCTCAAGTTGAGCAGGAGAGTTTTGCGACCCCGTGGAGCTTTGACTCGCTTGTTGAGGAGCTATCCAACCCACTTGCGGTATTTCGCACAGCGGAAGTTGACGGGGATATTGTTGGGTACGTTGGAATGCACCACATTATTGATGAGGGATACATAACAAACATTGCAGTGATGCCGAATTTTCGCGGTAATGGTATAGCGCGTGCGTTGATGAATGACTTGTTAGAGTATGGTCGTGCGAACAAACTGCGCATGATTACGCTTGAAGTACGTGAAAGCAACAAAGCTGCACAAAAGCTTTACAGTAGCCTTGACTTTAAAATCGAGGGCAAACGTAAAAATTTCTACACGCTGCCGACCGAAAACGCAATTATTATGACAAAAGAATTGTAACCTCGAAGGAGATTATCTTGAAAATTTTGGCAATTGAAACCTCTTGCGATGAGACTGCCGCTGCCGTCGTTGAAAACGGAAGGAAAGTCTTGTCGTCAGTAATATATTCGCAAATTGAAGAGCACAAGCTTTATGGAGGCGTTGTGCCTGAAATTGCGAGCAGACGGCACACAGAACAAATTGTTTCAGTAACAAATTCTGCGTTGTCACAGGCAGGACTTGCTTTGACCGACATTGACGCAATCGCTGTCACTGCTGCGCCTGGGCTTATTGGCGCACTTTTGGTCGGTGTGAACTTTGCAAAAGGCTTGGCACTTTCATTGGACAAGCAATTGATTGCAGTACATCACATTCGAGGGCATGTTGCCGCAAATTATATCGCCCACACATCGCTTGAGCCGCCGTTTATATGCTTGATTGTGTCTGGCGGGCACAGCCATATCGTTGAGGTAAATGATTACACGGACTTTCGAGTAATCGGCAAAACTCGCGACGACGCCGCAGGTGAAGCTTTCGACAAAGTTGCGCGTACTCTTGGTCTGCCTTATCCTGGTGGCGTTTATATCAACAAAGCCGCCGAGTTAGGGGACAAAACTCGCTACAAGTTACCTCGTCCAGCTTTCGCAGATAGCCCGTATGATTTTAGCTTCTCGGGACTTAAAACCGCCGTGATAAATCTGGCGCACAACATAAATCAAAGAGGAGAGGGCCTTGCCGAAACCGAAATAAACGATATTGCAGCGTCATTTCAGTGGACTGTATGCGAGATTATGACGACTAAATTCATTGCAGCTGCCAAGGAATACGGACACAAAAAGCTAGTGCTTGCAGGCGGAGTCAGTGCAAACACAGGCTTGCGTGCGTCCATTGAGGCAGCAGCAGTGGAGAACGGCTTTGAGCTTTACATGCCGCCGCTTTCACTTTGCGGAGACAACGCCGCTATGATTGGTGCGCAAGCTTGGTTTGAGTTTAAGGCGGGGCACATCGCAAAGCTCGACTTAAATGCGCAGCCAACATTTTCAATCGAAAAACAATTATGAATTCGCCGGATATCAGTTAAAATATTCACAGTTTGCAAGTTGCATTGCGGCTTAATCATGTGTTATAATTACTGTTAGTGATAAATTTTTCCATATAAAGAAAGGGGAATATAAATGACAACCAACAAAAATGTCCTCACTTGGGTTGAGGAAATGAAAGCACTTGTCAAGCCCGACAACATTGTTTGGATTGACGGCAGCGATGCACAGCTAATGGATTTAAAGAAGCAGTCGCTTGCGGCTGGCGAAATAATGGAGCTTAATCAAGAGAAGCTGCCTGGTTGCACAATTCATAGAACTGCTATTAATGACGTTGCCCGCGTTGAACACCGCACATTTATCTGCTCGCGCAATAAAGAAGATGCAGGCCCTACCAATAACTGGGAAGACCCAAAAGTCATGTATGATAAGCTTGGCAAACTGTTTGACGGCGTTATGAAAGGCCGAACAATGTATGTCATTCCTTATTCAATGGGCCCTATTGGCTCGCCTTATTCCAAGGTGGGTGTTGAGCTTACAGACTCTATTTACGTCGTCCTAAACATGGACATTATGGCTAGAATTGGCGAGCCTGCGTGGAAGCAGCTTGGCGATACTTCAAACGATTTCGTTCGTGGACTTCACTCCAAGGCCGATATTGATGAAGAAAAGCGCTACATCTGCCATTTCCCAGAAGACAACACAATCTGGAGCATCAACTCGGGATACGGCGGCAACGTTTTGCTTGGCAAGAAATGCTTTGCACTTCGCATAGCTTCATACCAAGGCAAAACCGAGGGCTGGATGGCCGAGCACATGCTCATTCTCGGCATTGAAGCGCCTAACGGCGAAGTCACCTACGTTGCGGCAGCATTCCCCTCCGCTTGCGGCAAAACCAATCTCGCAATGCTGATTCCGCCAGAAGTTTACCTCAAAAAAGGCTACAAAGTCTGGACTGTGGGCGACGACATCGCTTGGATGAACATTGACAAAGAAGACGGCAGACTTTATGCGATTAACCCAGAAGCAGGCTTCTTCGGCGTTGCGCCTGGCACAAACGCTAAGTCCAACTTCAATGCACTTGAATCTACAAAGAAGAACACAATCTTCACAAACGTTGTCCTAAATACTGATGATAACACCGTTTGGTGGGAAGGCCTTGACAAGAACCCACCCGAAAACGGCATTGACTGGAAGGGCAACCCTTGGAATGGAAAGACCAGTGCAGAAAAGGGTGCTCACCCAAACAGCCGCTTCACTGCTCCTGCAATCAACTGCCCTTGCATCAGCAAAGAATTCTCCAATCCTAAAGGCGTGCCGATTTCTGCAATCATCTTCGGTGGACGCAGAGCTAAGACTGCCCCACTTGTTTACCAAGCAACTGATTGGCAAAATGGCGTGTTTGTAGGCTCAATCATGGCATCAGAAACAACTGCTGCGGCTGCTGG
>JAVBKH010000176.1:0-7684 GCA_031554155.1 Oscillospiraceae bacterium | reverse complement strand
ATTATACAAGTGCGTTCGTTATAATCTTGTTGAACCTTGCCGAATCTAATACGAACATCAATGATTGGTATAACTTTGCCACGCAAATTTGTAATGCCACGAACGAAATCAGGGCAGCTTGGGACACGGGTAACAGGCTGCACATTGATAATATCCACAACATTTTGGATTGCAATTGCATATTCTTGGCTATCTAAGTCGAAAATTAGATACTTATTACTAAGGGTATCTTCCTCTTCTTGGTTATCAACAAGCATATCAGACATCATATCAGACATTGCTATTACCTCGCTTCCATTTTCTTTTGGATGATGCTGCCTACATCAAGTATCAAGCTGATATTGCCGTCACCGAGGATTGTACAGCCCGAAATTCCGTAAGATTTGGCGTCGTAGCGGTTGAGGTAGGCTGGCAGAGGCTTGACAACGATTTGTTGCTCACCCAGCAGCTCATCTACGAACAAGCAAGCAGATTCATCGCCAGCTTGAACCCAGATTAAAATGCCGTCTTCTATGCTTGTCATGGCGTTAGGCACTTGGAACAGCTCGTGAAGCCTAATAATCGGGTAAACATCGCCGCGAATAATTATCATTTCGTTGCCTGTAGTGTCCTCGATAATTCTATCGGGCGTTGCCTTAAAGCTTTCGTTAATGGAGGTAATTTGCAGCGTGTAAAGCCCTCCGCCGACTGTGACGTCCATGCCGTCCACAATTGCAAGTGTTAGAGGAATCTTTAGGAACACGCTCATGCCGTAGCCTTTTTTGCTTTCAATAACAACAGTGCCGCCAACTTTTTCGATGTTCTTTTTAACAACGTCAAGGCCAACGCCACGCCCCGAATACTCGGTGATAGTTTCCTTAGTGGAAAAACCAGGAGCACAGAGCAACATAAAGGCTTCGCGTTCAGTATATTCATTGGCAGGCTTAGTGAGAATCCCATTATTCTTTGCTTTTGTAAGCAGTTTCTCGGCGTCAAGGCCCTTGCCGTCGTCAGAAACTGTGATAAGGATTTCGCCGCCTGTGTTTTGTGCACTAAGCGTAACTGTTGCCTTGGGGTTTTTGCCTGCGGCAACGCGCTCTTCGGGAGTTTCGACGCCGTGGTCCATTGAGTTACGGACAAGATGCATAATCGGGTCAGAAATTCCGTCGATGATGGTCTTGTCGATGTCGGTATCTTCACCCATTGTCACAAGGTCGGCTTCCTTGCCAAGGTTGCGGCACATATCGCGCACAACTCTTTGCATTTTTTGGAATGTTCCCGAAATCGGAATCATTCGAACGGACATTACGATGTCCTGCAATTCGTCGGTCAACTTGCGAAGCTGACGCGCTGATTTGTGGAAGTTGTCGAGGTCGGCAATGCCCTTTAGGTCGGGGGAGTGCGTGACCATTGACTCTGTTATAACAAGCTCGCCCATGATGTCCATGAGGTCGTCGAGCTTGGAAAGGCTGACGTTGATAAGGTTTTGCTTAATTGGCTTATTTGTTGCTGCGGGTGGTGCAGGTGGTGGCGCAAATGACGGCGGTGCAACGGGTGCAGCTGCTTTAGGTGCAACAGGTGCAGTAGGTGCAGCAGCCTTAGGCGCAGCGGAAACGGCAGGTGCGGCTGTTGCAGCAGGTGGCGCTACGGGAGCTGCTGCGGCAGGCTGCGGTTGAATTTCTGCTTTGCCAACCTGCGTAATTTTCGCAGTCTTTACATGCATTGCAGTATTAAATGTGTTTTGTAGTGTGGCCACATCCATTGGCGTATCAAGCGTGATTGTGAAACCGTTCTGCGCAATTGCAACCGCAGTTTCGGAGTTTGTTTCAATATCTGGAGGAGTAAAGCTGACGATTCGGCAACTTGCTTTGAGCGAATTAACAAGCATGAATGCGCGGAGATTTTCCATATTGCAATCTTCTTCAAAGCGCACAAATACTTCGTAACGGTCTCCGCCAATAATAGGAGCAGCGGCCGATGAAGATTTTTCCAGAGGTGTGACAGTTGCGGATTTTACATGAAGAATTTGTTCAATAAAATCCTGCAAATGGTCTTGGTCAAGCTCGGTTTCAAGCTCAATTGCAAGGCCGTTCACTAAAATCTGCGATGAAGATTCGCTGTTGGTTTCAATATCGGGTGGGTCAAAGCTTATAATATTGCAAGTAGCCTTGAGCGTATTAACGAGCATGAATGCACGCAAATTCTCCATGCCGCAATCTTCGTCAAACCAAACTTCTACAGAATATGGCAAGCCGTCGGTCATTTCGAGCAAAGAAGCTGGTGCAGCAGCTTCAACTTCTGCGGTGGCAGGCTCTTCGGGCGTTGCGACCACTGGAGCTTCAGCCTGTGCCGCTGTTGCAGGGGTTTCAGCCTGTGCCGCTGTCGGGCCAGGGGCTGTGCCGTTAATCATTGCCAAAACGCCCAAAACACGCGTAACAAGCTCTGGGTTGCCAGTTGAAAGCTCTGTACCGTTTTGGATAGCCTCAAGCTGAGACTTTAAGAAATCTGTGGCATCAAGCATGACATCGAACAAAGGCGTGAAGAACTGCTGATCAACTCCGTTTTCACGAATGTAATAGAAGGTATCCTCAAGCTTATGTGTTACGGTGCAAATCACATCGAATTCCATCATAGCCGACGAGCCTTTTATAGTGTGCATGATGCGGAAAATTTCGTTTACTTCATCCTGAGTGAGAGCCTGATTCTTTTCGGAGTTTAATAGAATTTCGTCCAGCTGGTCTAGCAAAGACGTCATTTCAAACAGGAACATCTCCAACATGGAATCGTTTGCACTAACGCTCATAAGTTTAACACCCACTACCTTTAGATTAAATTTAATAAGTTATAAGTTCACACTTATCTATTATACATGCAATGCAACAATATATCAACTATTTTTATTGTGCTTGTAACAAATAAATATATATTTTTTTTCGGTCAGCACGTTTCGTTACTATTCGAGAAGAAAGTTCTTGCAAAATTTTAGTATATATGCTATAATTTTGCGGGTAAAACACACGCCTTATTCTAAAGGACGTACCTTTAGGGCACAGAGTCCACGGTGCTGCTTATGCGGTCGGATATTCTGAAGTCGGGGCGGAGGTTACAAACCAAAAAAGGAGGAAATATCAATGAGCGTAGTATCAATGAAGCAATTACTCGAAGCAGGTGTTCACTTTGGACATCAAACAAGACGGTGGAATCCTAAAATGGCTCCGTATATTTTTACAGAGAGAAACGGAATCTATATCATTGACCTGCAAAAAACCGTAAGAAAGCTCGAAGACGCCTACATGTTTGTGCGTCAACTTTCCGAGGACGGCCAGACAATTTTGTTTGTCGGTACAAAAAAGCAAGCAGGCGACTCTGTTAAAGAGGAAGCCGTTCGCGCAGGCGCACACTTCGTAAATGCAAGATGGCTTGGCGGTATGCTGACAAACTTCGGCACAATCCGCACAAGAATCGACAGACTTGCACAGCTTCGCAAAATGGAAGAGGACGGCACATTTGACCGCCTACCCAAGAAAGAAGTCGTCAAGCTAAATCTAGAAATTGAGAAGCTTGAAAAATTCCTTGGCGGAATTAAAACAATGGATAAGCTACCTGGCGCATTGTTTATCGTTGACCCAAGAAAAGAAAAGATTGCAGTTTCCGAAGCTAAGAAGCTTGGTATTCCAGTTGTCGCAATTGTCGACACAAACTGCGACCCCGATGATATTGATTATATCATACCTGGCAACGATGATGCAATCCGTGCAGTAAAGTTAATCAGCCAAGTTATGGCAAACGCGCTAATCGAAGGCAGACAAGGCCAAGACGCAGCAGGCGCTGCCGCTCAAGAAGACGCTGACGTTGCTGAAGAAGAAGCCGAAGCAAAACGTAAATTTTAATTAAGATTGCATATAACTATACTAATATAATGTAGGAGGTAAACACATGGCATTCACGGCAAAAGACGTTCAAGCTCTTAGAGAGCGCACAGGCGTTGGTATGATGGACTGCAAAAAAGCCCTCACCGAAGCCGAAGGAGATATGGAAAAAGCAGCAGAGCTTTTGCGCGAAAAAGGTCTTGCAGCAGCAGCTAAAAAGGCTGGTAGAATCGCAGCCGAAGGTCTTGTACACGCGCACCACGACGGCAACACAGGCGTTGTTGTTGAGGTTAACTCCGAGACTGACTTTGTTGGCAAAAACGAAGACTTCCAAGCTTTTGTTGCAGCAGTCGCTAAGACCGTAGCGGGCGAAAACCCTGGCGACGTTGACGCACTGCTTGAGACAAAGCTTCACGGCGAAGCCCACACAGTTGGCGACGCTCTTCGCGACAAGATTCTTGTAATTGGCGAAAACCTAAAGATTCGCCGCTTCATTCGTTACCACGGCACAATCGCAACTTATATCCACGGCGGCGGCAGAATCGGCGTCATGGTTCAGTTTGAGACAAGCGATGAAATTGCAAACGACGAAAAATTCAAGGTTGCTGCTAAAGACGTTGCAATGCAAATTGCAGCCGCAACACCTCACTACGTTCACCGCGAAGAAGTTCCACAAGAAATTCTTGATAAAGAAAAGGAAATTCTTACAGCTCAAGCAATTAACGAGGGTAAGCCCAAGGAAATTGCAGAAAAAATGGTCGCAGGCCGCATAGTGAAGTACTATAAAGAATTTTGCCTCGTTGACCAACCATTCGTCAAAAATCCTGACATCACCGTTGGCGAATATATGGACGGAATTGCCAAAGAACTTGGCGGCAAAATCACAATCACACAATTCACACGCTTCGAAAAAGGCGAGGGACTTGAAAAGCGCGAAGATAACTTCGCCGATGAAGTCGCTGGCATGATGAAGTAAGAACCCCCATCTGTTACCGAAATCAAAGATTTCGAACAGAAACTGGGAACCTTGATGCTTTGCATGAAGAACCCCATCTGTTACCGAAATCAAAGATTTCGAACAGAAACTGGGAACCTTGATTCACTTCGTGAATGAATCCCTTGATAATAAAACATCCCTCCGTAACATTTTGCGGAGGGATTTACTTTTCACTTTTTATTTGGTAAAATATCGTGTATACATTATTATAGAAGTTTCCGAAAGGGGAGGTACTATGACAAAATCCGAAGTTGCAGAAATCAAAAAATTTGCCGCGACTATCCGCCTTGAAACAGTCAAGGAGGTTGGCGTGAGAGGATTCGGGCATATCGGCGGAGCGCTTTCAGTCGTGGACGCGCTTGCAGTTTTATATGGCCGCGAAATGCGCATTGACCCCAAAAATCCCGATTGGGCCGAGCGCGACAAGCTAGTCATGTCAAAAGGACATGCAGGGCCTTCAGTTTACGCTACGCTCGCATTAAAGGGATATTTCCCAGTAGACGAGCTAAAGACGCTTAATCAACCTGGAACAAAGCTACCAAGCCACTGTGACCGCAAGCTTACACGCGGCATTGATATGACAACAGGTTCACTTGGACAAGGTGTCTCTACTGCCATTGGTCTTGCGCTTGCTCAAAGAATGGACGGCAAAGGCGCAAGAACATTCCTGTTTGTGGGCGACGGCGAATGCGACGAAGGTCAAGTGTGGGAGGGCGCAATGTTTGCGGCTGCACAAAAACTAGACAATCTCGTGATGTTCGTTGACGTAAACGGCAAGCAACTTGACGGTACGACGAAAGAAGTTCTTGACACCTTTGACTTTGCAAAGAAATTTGAAGCCTTTGGCTTTAATGTTTATTCCGTCGACGGCAGCGATGTTGAGGCGATTGATTCAGCAATACAAAGCGCAAAGTCAGTAAAAGAAAAGCCCACTTGCATTGTTATGAAAACCGCAAAGGGCGCAGGAATCAAGTGCATTGAAGATATTGAGCTGAACCACCACATTGTTGTGGAGGGTGACATGCTTGCGAAAGCGCTTGCAGAGGCCAACGCTTTAGTTGAAGCCCTTGAAAGGAGTGACGCTTAATGATTATCTATGACGGCAGCATGGACAAAGAGGTATACAAATCTGTTTTTGGCCGAACAATGGAAGCCATTGCGTCGGAGGATAAGGACGTTGTTTACCTTGATAGCGACCTTATGAATTCGTTTGGCACACTTGGATTTTGGAAGCGCAACAAGGTGCAGGCTATAAACTGCGGTATTGCCGAGGGTAATATGCAGGGCATAGCGGCAGGACTTGCAGCAGGCGGCAAAAAACCATACACGCATACTTTTGGCCCGTTTGCTACAAGACGCAGCTATGACCAAATCTTTATTTCAGCCGCATATGCGGGCAACAGCATTCGCGTTTTTGGAACAGACCCAGGCGTTTGCGCGGGTTTTAACGGCGGCACACACATGCCATTTGAAGATGTCGCGCTAATGCGAGCAATGCCAAATTGCACAGTCATCGAAATTTCTGACGCTGCCATGCTCGAAGCAATGATGCATGAAATCAAAGACCGCGACGGCGTGACCTATATTCGCGTGACTCGCAAAAATTATCCCTCTGTTTACAGCGGCGACCATAAATTCACCATTGGCAAAGCCGAGATTTTGCGCGACGGCAAGGATGTTACAATAATTGCAGCAGGCCTAATGGTTGGCGAAGCGATGAAAGCTGCAAAAGACCTTGAAGCCAAGGGGATAAGCGCACGCGTGGTCGATATGTTCACAATTAAGCCTATCGACGAGGAAATGATTGTTCGTTGCGCCAAGGAAACTGGAGCGATTGTAACCGCTGAAAACCACAATATCATTGGTGGACTTGGCGAAGCCGTTGCCGCAGTTATGCTCGAAAATGGTGTTGCAGCCAAGTTTAAGCGCGTGGGTGTCATGGACGAATTCGGCTCAGTCGGGCCACAGGACTACTTGCAGGAATTCTACGGACTCACCGCAGCCAAGGTTGCCGAAGCCACCGAAGCTGTAGTAAAATCCAAGTAAAAATACCTCACAAAAATAACGCCGCCGTTCAGTTTTTATAACCGACGGCGGCGATATGCACGTAATTTGACAAATTAAAATTTAGCAAACAAAACTTCTTTTAAAATTGACATTAAAAAGATTATATATCGTAATTAATAAATATGTAAAAAAGCGTTAATTTGTTGAGCTTGTTTTTATTTATTAAAAATAATATTGGGGGACTCTACCATGCAAAGTCAGAAAAAGTTTTCGCAAAAGGTCTTGTCACTATTCTTAGCACTAATGTTAATGCTGACAGTTATGCCAATTGCAGCGTTCGCAGATGGTGAGACTTATCCTTGTAACGCACCAAACCCTATAACTCAAAACGGCGTAATAGCGTCAGTTACATTTAGTCCTAACGCGCAAGCCGCGACAACTGGGGTTACAGTCACTGCTACTGTTAATTTTTCTGGCACAGCTCAAGTGGCAGCCACTTTTTCTGTTAATCTGACATCCCCACAAATGAGCGTTAGCGGCGGCACACAAACTCAAGATGTAGCGATTGGCGGCACTGTTTCAGCAAAGCAATTCACATTTGTTCTTCCAGAACGAAATGTGGACCTTACTTTGGCTTTTTCGTCTACACCTCTCACTGGAGTAACCCTAAACAAATCTTCGACATCAATTGTAAGAGGCAGAAGCGAAACCTTAAAGGCTACTCTTATTCCAGTTGACACGCAAAACAAAATAATCACATGGACTACAAGCGACTCTTCGGTCGCAACTGTAAATGAGAATGGTGTTGTAACTGCTGTTTACGAAGGCGGTA
>JAVBKH010000064.1:0-2693 GCA_031554155.1 Oscillospiraceae bacterium | reverse complement strand
ACTACCCAATCAAAAAATGTTCTCTCCACGCAAATACCTCATTCGTTAGAGTTTGGATTATGCAGCAGGTTGATTTTTGACAGCGTCAGCCATCAACTTGTTGCGCTCGTCCTCGGGGATTGTTGCAAGAATTTTGTTGATAGGCGCGAGCAATTCGCTGCCTTTGTTTAGCGCGATGGCCACAGAAACTTCGTTCACGTCGTACTGGAAGCCTTTACCATCAGCAAACTGAATATAGGTTAAGTCTGGGTTGGTTGCAACAGCAGATTGCGCGCCTGGCAACTCGGTTGTGTAGCCATCAATTTTGCCAGAGGTTACAGCCACAACCATAGTGGGGAAGTCTTCCATAGCGGGTTGCTTTACTACACCCGCCATTTGGTCAATAAAATCGTAGTGCAAGGTGTTGAGCTGGCCTGTGATTTTCGCGCCTGCAAATTCGTCTTTGCTTGCAGCTTTGGCAAAAGGACTATCTTTTTTCACAACAACAACGATTGTCGAGGTGTAGTAGTTGTCTGTAAAATCCATTGTCTTCTTACGGTCCTCGTCCACTGACATGCCAGCAATAACAACATCAACCTTGCCAGAGGTAACAGCAGGGGGGAGACCGTCCCATTCTGTTTTGACTATTACAAGCTCACGGCCTAATCCTGTTGCAATTTTCTTTGCAATTTCAACATCGTAGCCGCCTGCAAAACCGCCGCCTTCAATCGGTACAGCGCCGTTGCTGTTGTCGTTTTGAGTCCAGTTAAAAGGGGGATAAAAACATTCCATGCCAACGCGCAAAGTCTTATCGCCGTCCGCTTTTTTTGTGCAGGCTGCAAAGCTTGATGTCATTACCAAGACTGCGGCTGCTACTGCTAAGGCTTTTTTAAATCTCATATTCATACTCCTTTAAAATACATGTGTTTCATACTTTATCATAATAATATAAAATAACACATTTTTCAAGTAAAAACGAGCTTTTCCAACATATTATGCGGTTGTGAGCAAAACTTTAGCTGTTCCACGAAGGGAATACTCGCCGAAGCCTGCGGGAATAAACATGCTCTCGCCAACTTTGAGTGTGGTGTTATTATTTTGAGAGACAAGTGTAAGCTCGCCTTCAATAACAAGCGCACAGGTGAAGCAGGTGTCGTCTTGGTTTAAGTCAGCATGGCTTTCGATGCAAAGCAGGTTTGTCGAGAAAAACGACCAGTCTGTAAGCCGTGAGCTTGTGAAGCCGTTTAGCTTGGCATGGTAAGTCTCGCGGGTATTTTTTGCGACAAGGGTAGTGTCAATAACATCAAGGGCCTTGCCAACATGTAATTCGCGCGGCTTGCCGTCAACGCCTACGCGGTTGTAATCATAAACACGGTATGTAAGGTTTGAGTTTTGCTGAATTTCCGCAATGAGAATTCCTTTGCCGATTGCATGAATAAGTCCCGCAGGAATCATGAAGCAATCGCCTTTTTTAACTTGCACACGGTTCACTTTGTCGAGGATTGTATTGTTGTTTATTGCAGCATTAATTTCCTCTTTGCTCATTTCTTCTTTAAAGCCGACTATTATTTCAGAATCTGGCTCACAGTCCACAATATACCACATCTCATTTTTGCCCAGTTGCTTTTCAACGCGCTTAGCGTATTCATCGTTGGGGTGAACTTGAAGCGACAGTTCTTGATTTGCGTCAATCAACTTAATCAGCAAAGGGAATTCGCGGTCGTTTGTGCCGCTTAAAAAAGGCAGCAGCTTTTTTTTACCGCCGATTAACTCTGGGTGTTGACGAATGACTTCCTCAAGGGTTTTGCCTTGGAGCTTGCCATTTTCAATGGTGCTTGAGCAGCTAGGAAAGGCGCTGACTTCCCAACTTTCGGCAACGGGGCGAATGTCGGTGCTTTTACCAAAAAGCGTGACAAGCTTGTCACCACCCCAAAGATAATCTTTAAAGCGTGGTTTCATTTTCATTGGATAAACGAGTGACATATGGCTAGGCTCCTTTGATTAAGAGATTTTATGGCAATAAACTTATAATGCGACTGATGTTCTTTTCTTGAGGAGAAAAGAATCAAAAGACCTTTTTAAGAATTTAGGTATATATTTTTTAATATGCTTGACTTGTCACCGCAAGAAGAACGTAACCTCATTTATACCGTTTTGGAGAAAGCCAAAACTCACTCATCTGCGAACCCGTCACACGTCTTTTATGCAGATTATTTTTTTATTAATTGAGTTTATAACCAAGTAAAAATATGCGGGCAGAATGCTCCGCCCGCGCAAAAATTCATTTTATGGCTTTGCTTTTCCACAAAAGCCAAAGCAGAGGGTCTGCAACGCGGTGAGGCGCAATATGACTCACGCCGCCGCTTTTGGTGGGGGAGTCGCCAAGGGAAGAGAAGCCAAAAAAGGCAAAGTCGTTGAATTGGGAGGTAACATGCCGCACAATTTCGCCGCCGCCCCAAGCTTCAATCATACTTTGTGCCTCAAGGCTGCAAGCGTTAAAGTCAATACTGTCAAAAGCAGCGTCGCGTAAATGGCGCGATGGTGCGCGAAGATAGCTGCCGGCGTCCATAAGTTGCTTTATTGTATCAAGCTTGCTTATGCAAATTGCAATGGGAACATCAAGCTTTTGGCGCAGATTTTTTTGGCCGAGACCTGTCCGCACAAGCTGAATTGTGCGAGACAGCAGAGAAACAGCGTCAGCCTCGCAAACTGGC
>JAVBKH010000036.1:0-7558 GCA_031554155.1 Oscillospiraceae bacterium | reverse complement strand
GTTTTAATCTGGGCGTGGTGCAAGTTGACTGGATTGAAGGCAACCACCCACGTAGCGGCACGATTTTTAAGTTTAGTTAAGGTGGTAAAAGCTTTGTGTTTGCAACAGACTTTGAGCATACCGAGAAAGACACCCCTCGGCTTGTTGAGTTTGCTAAAAACACCGACCTATTGATTTATGACGGACATTTTACAGATGAAGAATACGTATCAAAAATCGGCTGGGGACACTCCACATGGCAAGAAGGAATAAGAATCGCCAACCGTTGCGGCGCAAAAAGGCTTATTTTAACGCATCATCATCCGCTTAGAACAGATAGTGAGCTTGAATCTATCGAGCAGCAGCTTAAAGCTCAAAACGGTGTATATTCCTTAGCTAAAGCAAAAGAAGAAGTCGTGCTTTAGCACTTTGTGACAGTATTATGATAATAAAAAATGGCTCAACTGTATGGTTGAGCCATTTTTTGCTTCGTCAAAGTATTTGGATATTTTTACAAATCAAAGGAATATAGGACAATAATCCGAACATTTCTCATAAAAGTTCGGATTATCCATTGCGGAATGTATTAGTCTAATAGTTTTGTCAATTTGGATAGGTTTCAGGGTCGATAATTACATTTGGATTGGCCTTGAATGTAGCAGACTGCTTTGTGGCCTGTTCTGGCTTGACAAGCTTTGCCATGACAGCAAATCTATAGTTTGTATCTGGATAGCCTGTTTTTACACCGTTTGGCAATGTGTAAATGCAGGTGGAGAGCGTGAGGAATTTGTCGTCCTCGGTGATTGCTGCATCGTAATTATAAACCGAACGTGGGAGAACGTCGTTCTTGATAGTCTCAATAAAAGCTTTCGGGTCAACGTCGTTTCGATTATATGCCACGATGTTGCGGTTCGCTATAAACACCGCGAAAACCTCCCAAGCAAGGTTTTCTTTTTCGCTGGACAGAAAAATATACGGCGTTTTTAGTGCAAAGTCCTCATTTAAAAAATTATGCAACTGTCCGAACCTAATGCTGTAGTCCTTATTTTCTTTATCATCTGTCATTGAATGGCCATAAATGCAAGTGTTAATCCCCAATTGGCTTGAGCTGCCGTCACCGAACACGCTGCGATAATCCGCATAATAAACACCGTTGTAGTCATATCTTTTAGTCATATCTCGTCGTAGGTAATAATTGTTGTCTTTATTTGAAAAAAGCACGGCATCGCAAATATCAGTGTTGGGGACGCTTAACCATCCGTGAATATCTTCGTTGAGGTCAAGCTTCAATTCCTTGATTTGCTCTAAAAAATCAGGAATTTCTACAGTCGTAACTTCTTTTTGCGGTTGACTTTCTGCAGCTCTTGAGCTTGGCGCGTCAGCCTGTGAAATACTTGTTTCATCAGGTTTGTCTCGGCTTGAACAGCCAGAGAGCGCAACAAAGAGCGACAGCAAAACGCAAATACTTGACAATAATCTTTTCATTTTATAAGTCACCTCTTATTTTGTAGGTGTCGGGTGGGGCAGAGGTTGGATTAATCTCTAGCCTAGCTTCGCTTTTCGACAGCTCATTTGGAGACACCATTTTCGCTACAATCGCAAACCGATAGTTGTATATATCCGATGCAGAAGGGCGTGGCTCGACATTAAACGCATTTGTTGAGAGCGTAAGCACTTTGTCCTCTGGACGAACCTCGACGTTGTATTTGTAAATTGACGACGCACGAATTGCAGCAAGCAAATCCTTGTTGCTCATGATGTCTGATTGCGATAGAATGTATGGCAAATCAACATGGGCGTTGAATACTGCAAAAATCTCCCAAACAATGGTTTCATTTTCAGATGAAAAGATAATATATGGGTGGGATTTTGCAAAGGCAGGGTCTTTGTATCGCAATAGCTGCGAGAAAAACTCACCATCTTGATTGTCACTTGAAGATTTACCGTAAATCACTGTATTGCGCGAAAAATCGAATCTGTCGCCGAAAGTGCTTCTATAGTCTGAAAAATAGCTGCCGTTTTCGGTAAAACCTGTTTCAACAAATTCGCTGTTGCTGCCCAGAGCATTGAGGAGCACTGGTGCGTCGATGTCAGTCCCATTAACCTTGAGCCAGCCCGCCGTGCGTAAAGGATATGATTTCTGAAATTCTTGTACCTTCTTGGTTAAATTAGGGGTAATTGATGCCAAAGTCCTTGAAGTAGCTGAATGTAAATCAATCGAAATCGCACGGCTAAGCTCTACGGGCATACAAGAAATTAAGCTGCCCATTGAAACCGCTATAACAATAATGGCGCTCAAAATACCCACGCCAAGTCTTTTTGGCGGTGCAGTAACAATTGCGAGAAATCGTTTTTTCATTTGCACCTTACCGTCAGAAAAACCGCTGTGCAATGCTGAAATTGGCATTAACTTGGCCTCTAGTGAGCTTAAAATAGCAAAGCCATATGCCTTGCGCTGCGTATCATCTGCAACGCGAAGAACATCATTATCGCAGCATAGCTCGATTGAGCGATTGGCACATTTTGAGAGAAAATGCACTGTTGGGTTAAACCAATGAATCCCGCGAACTAGCAACAACAGCAATTTAAACCACAAATCGTGCCGTTTAAAATGCTGAAGTTCGTGACGTAAAATCATGTCTGCTTGTTCGCCAGATACGAAGCTTCGTGGAATAATTATTTGTGGGTTAATTAATCCAATTAAAAATGGGCCGCTAGCATCATTACAGGTATAAAGCTGAATTTTTTTGCGTATGCCAAGTTCATTTTTAAGCGCAATAAATAGCTCGAAAAGTTGACCGCTATTAATTTCTACGCTTCTTTTTTTAAGCTTGGCTTTCATAAGTAAATAGGCAATAATTTGGTATCCCAAAAATGCTATGGCTCCGCTTGCCCAAATTGTTGCTGCTACTCTAAGCAATTTAACACTAACTTGTGTAAGATTAGGTTCATACACATAAGGTGCATCTACATTTGCGTTTTCGATTACGCTTGTTGATATATTGCTCCAATTTGGATTGTCAACTTCACCGTGTGACCCGACAATTTGGCTTGGAAGTAGGGTAGGAGTAATAGAAAACTCTAAGGTAGGATTCCAGACTACAAAAAGACGGACAGCAAGAGCTAGCCATATCAAGTGTTGTAGTTTGGGCGAATAGCGGCGTTCAAATATTGGAATAAGACAAATCATTAATATTATAAGCGGTGTTAACAGCACACTAATTTCAAGTGTATCCAAGAATAACGACGGCATTTCGTTCACTCCTTATCTTTTACAAGAATACTTCTCAATTCATCTAAATCTTCCTTGCTCATAGGATAGTCTTCAATCAGTGATGCCATGAGTTGTGCGGGTGAATTGCCAAAAAGTTTATCAACAAGCGATACTGCTTGCCCTGACTTGTATTCTTTTTCACTAATAAGCGGGTGGTAGTAGTTTAGCCGACCTATCTTTTCGCATCGTACAAATTCTTTTTCCTCCAAGCGACGCATTATGCTTTGCAATGCCTGTATACGGCACTTTTTATCAGATAGTTGCTGCAATATTTCGCCTGTGTGCAGTGCTTCTGAAAAACGCCAAATTATTTGCATGGTGTCAAGCTCGAAATCAGGCAATTTTTTTATGTAGCCCATTTGTGACAACCTCCTTGAATGTTAAACATGCAACTTGTATGTTATGCTATTATAACTATTTTGCAGCATTCTGTCAAGGTATAATTTTGAATTATTTCTTTATTCTCTTGCGAAGTTGTTTAAGATAATCGTCATAGCATTCGAAACAGCAACACTTATAAAAATGAGTGTTGCTGTTAAGGTTGCCACTGAATATGACATGAGTAGTACCACTTTTTGGGATAATCCAGACGATGAGGTATGGGACAATGTATAAACAAGGTGAGGTTATTCTAGCACCAGTTCCGTTCACTGATTTGTCCGCCTCTAAAAAACGTCCAGTGCTTGTAGTGCAAATAATAACTACAATGCTGAAAATCCAGATATGATTGTAGTTGCCATAACATCACAACTATAATCTCTAAGAACAAAAGTCTGGTTATAATAAACAGGTTTTTGTTCTTTCTTTAGATGAGGGAATTGATTATGTCTAAATGGTTAATTGTATCCGTTTTGACGGTTACCTTTTAAGTTGTTACATCTAAACATTTCTTCCATTCTTGTAGTGATTTGGGCTATTGCCAGTCACCTTTTTAAACACGCGACAAAAATGTTCAGAGCTGTTAAATCCAGTGAATTCTGCGACTTGATATATCTTGAGGTTTGTTGTAGATAAAAGCTTCTCCGCTTCTTCGATGCGCAGACAGTTTACATAATCAACAAAAGATTTGCCAAGTTCGCGCACAAACAGCTTGCTAAGGTGACCCTCGCTCACGCCGCAATGCTCGCCGACTGTTTTCAGACTTAATTCCTTTGAGTAATTGCTTTGTATGAATGAGATTGCGCTTGAAATTTGAAAGCTTATACCGTCCACACTTGAAATACTTGAATACTGCTTTGTCTCTTGATGAACTATTTTGTTGGTGATAGCGGATTCAAAAACCTCATGCAACGCTTCAATATCCATCTCCGTCTTCACTATATAATCCACTGCTCCAAGCTTGAATGCACTGCGAACAGAATCAAAATCGTCGTGTGCGCTTAAAACTATTGCTGGAATTGTAGGATACTGCTCACGCAAATTTTTCAAAAGCTCAAGCCCGTCCATGACAGGCATTTTTATATCCGTCAAAACTATATCAACGCAATTCTTAGCCAAAATCGCAAGAGCTTCCTTGCCGTCCGCGGCGTCAAGGCTTAAATCAAAGCCTTTTGCTTGCCAGTCTGCAAGGGAGCGCAATGCAAAACTGACTATTGGTTCATCGTCCACCACAAGTATTTTATACATCGTCATTCACCCATTCTTCCTCTAAAGACTCAAGAATTGGCAGCTTAATCGTGATTTTCGTGAACTGGTCAGGCACGCTTTCTATAATAGGCTTGTATTTTTCCCCGTAGTTGAGCCTAATTCGCTCCATGACGTTGAAAAGTCCAATGCTTTTGCTAGCCGTATTGTCAACCTGATTTTGAATTTCCTCAAGCTTTTCATGCGTGATGCCCTTGCCGTTATCGAGAATTTCAAACACCAGTGAGCCGTCTTGGATAAAGCCAGTGATTTGAAGCTCGCCGTCACTTTTTCTGCTACTTACCCCGTGGAAAATCGAGTTTTCTACTATTGGCTGCAAAATATTTTTGAGCATTCTATGTTCAAGCATTTCGTTTGCAATAGCAAAGTTAACCATAAATGCGTCACGGTAGCGTATTTGCATTATGTAGATGTAATCACCAAGCAAGCTGATTTCTCGACCGACCATTGTGTAAATTGAATCGTCCTCAATTGATGAGGATATTATATTAGATAATCCCTGCGACATTTTGGAGATATTATCCATTTGAGAAATCATGGCCAATAAGCGTATTGAATTTAGTGTATTCTTAACAAAATGTGGATTTATTTGGTATTGCAGAGCCTTAATTTCAAGCTTGCGTTTTGTTTTCTCTTTAACATCAATCTCGTAAATCAGCGTTTTAATCTGCTTTGCCATGCTCACGAACGATGCCGTTAGTCTGTTAAACTCTGACGAGCCCCATTCTGTGCGCAAGTCAGTGTCAAAGTCGCCTTGCTCCAGCTTGCTCATTGCGCCGACTAGCTCGTTTACAGGGCGGATTATTTCGATGGCAAATTTGACAGCGAAAAACGCAAATGCAAGCAACAGAAAGGCAAGTCCCACTATTAAGAAGATAAAAATGCGTGTAT
The DNA here is from genome assembly GCA_031554155.1 of Oscillospiraceae bacterium. Classification (GTDB taxonomy): domain Bacteria; phylum Bacillota; class Clostridia; order Oscillospirales; family Ruminococcaceae; genus WRAV01. Next base: position 1,770 of record JAVBKH010000036.1, on the reverse strand, counting down.
TTTCACCTGCCAGTGTTTTATAGTCCATGAAGTTTATTAAAATCCAATCATTTGTGCTGATTGACGAGTATGTTACAATATAGCGAGTACCATTGTATTCTCGCACAACATAGCCATTTTTAGTTTGCACAATGTCACGAAACAAAGTCTGTGGAACAGACGCAAGATTCTCTTTAAACATGTTGCTAGTCATAACGTTGCCGTTATAATCTGCTACGATTAAGCCGTCTGTCTTAGTTTGGCGCGATTTTTCGTACACCGCCTTGAAGAAATCCTCGTTTACAATAATTGAAATCATTTCTACATTGCTTTCATTTAGGTTTGGGTTAATAGAAAACGCCGTATAAAAACGCCCTTTTTGCTCTGAAACAGCTACAGACGGAATTCTTGACGGTATAATTGATGTAGGATTTAGCAAAGTGTATTTGTACCATGAAGTATCGCGGATTAATCCGTCACCATTGGTCAAGTTGCTTCCATAATGGAAATAGCCGCCGTCCTTATAATAAAACACAGCCGAAACCAACATTTCAGGAAAGTTTATAATATTCTCAAGCTTTTCGTCGATTTTGCCGACACTTTGGAGATATTGTATACTTTCTTCTTTGCTTTTTCTCTTGTAAATGTCATCTGCCAACTTTATTATTTCGCCATTGCTATTTATCGTTTCAAGCGAGGAGTACACTTTTTGCAACGAATCATTTAAATACAATGCAATTTGTTCTGTGTTTTGTTGCGCTTTTTGAGAGACATTGTTGATGAGTGAGCGAGTATACATTTCGTTTGCAATCAAAATTATTGCTATAATTGGGATAACAAGAATTGCGATAAAGGTAAGCAGCAGATTTGAAAATACACTCTTTTTTCGCAGCACCTGCTATCCACCCCTTCACAAATATGTTAATATAATACCATATTTGCAGATGTTTTGCTAGAAATTATGTAAAAATCAGTATTTATCAACAAACAACCAAATTTATCATTCACTTTTGGTTCACAATATATTAAAATTAAGCTGTAGAAAAACCACATAAATACTAGCGTACATTCAAAATAATTCGTATACAAGGAGGAACAAATGAAGAACACGAAACTTACTAAAATGACAGGTGCAATGTTGGCTTTACTTATGTTCACAACTGCTTGCACAAGTGCGCCCGTTCCTGCATCGTCTGCCGCTCCTGCTGCGTCATCTGCTGCGCCTGCAAGCTCGTCTGAGGCAGCCCCCGAGGCAAAGCCTGTAAAATTCATCATTCCACTGTGGAATCCAAGCGCTGAAACTGTTATGACAGAGCTTGGCCTTGTTGAAAAGGTTAAGGCTAAAATTCCAAACCTTGACGTTGAGCTTGAAGTACTTAAAGAAACCGAATACGAAAGCACAATGAAAATCCGCAATCAATCTGGTGAGTTGCCAGACGTTTTCCCACTTCAACAGAAGTGGCTCAGTACATTCAAGGATTCACTTGCACCAATTGACGGTATTCAAGCCGTTGCAAACAGCCTTTATGCCGCATAAAACAAAATCGACGGCAAAATTTTGGGCGTTCCTTATTCAAGATTTGGCGAAGTCGTTTATTACCACAAGAGTGTTTTCGAAGAATATGGCATAAAATCCCCTCAAACATGGCAGGAGTATATTGATATCTCCAAAAAAATTAAAGATGGCGGCAAATATATTCCGATAATCATGGGCGCAAAAGACTCTTGGGTAGATTACCCCTACAACGAGTTTATGCCTGGTATTGTTGCCAAAGACGGCGACTACTACAG